>JAHZHG010000099.1 GCA_019420425.1 Clostridiales bacterium | reverse complement strand
ACGCTCCTGAGAGTAAATCAGCGGCCCGGGCGACGTCAGCTTAATCAGCAGCGCTGTCAACAGCATAACCGGAGAAAATAAAACGATCGCCGCAGACGCTCCCACGATATCCGTAAGCCGCTTAACTGCGCTGTTAAAGGTATTGGTCAGCGGTACGTGACGGATATTGATCACCGGAAGGCCCAGAAGATCCTCTGTATACGGCTTTGTGGGGATAATATTATTATAATCAGGAATAAATTTTGTATGTACTCCTGATTTTTCACACATGGCCACAATCCGCTCCAGCTTGTAATACTCACTCAGCCCCAGCGTGATGGCAATCTCGTCCAAATGGTTCTGCGGAAGAATATAGCTGAGGTTTTCGATCGAACCGATTACCTTTATTCCCCGGTACTCCGTTCCCCGCACTGCCGTATCGTCCAGAATCCCCCGCACAACAAAGCCCCACTGAGGGTTGTCAATAATCCGGTCAATATACTCCTCCGCTGCGCGGCTGTAGCCGACCAGGATCATGTGTTTGAGGTTCATGCCGCGGACTCTGGCATCATTCAGAAATTTGCGGATGACAATCCGAACCGTACATTCCAGCGTCACATTAATTCCAATAAACATAAGAATCATGTTACGGGAAAACTGCGGTACGTTAATCATGTAGAGGACGAACAGAAACACCAGCAGGCCGATGGCGTTGGCCTTCAGCACATTGCCGATTTCCAGACGCCTTCCCTGTATCCGTTTTGACGTGTATAGATTAAATGCAAAATAGCACAGCAAAAATCCCGGTACAATAAAAACCAGCGCCCCCATGTAAACCTCTATGGGCAGCCGGCCTGCATCTGGCTCCACCAAAAATGTAAACTGGATGTACCAGGCTAATACGTATGAAATGATAACAATAAGTGCATCAATCAGCACATGCAGCCGGTTAAACTGTCTCTGATTTTCATCAACCAAGGATTCTCACCTCTGCTTTCCTGCATGCGAAACACCACGGTTCAAAAAACCATGCGGCACATAAAGTATGCCTTCCAGGCATCCCAGAACTGAGCCGCAGCAAGTGCGGCACATAAAGTATACCTTATTGCCGCAAAAACGGCAACCGTCATTTCGCCATTTTTCTATTAAGCTTTTCTGAACTTTTCTGAATATTCTATGTTCAGAAATAAATGCGGCGGATCATGTTTATCCACAGCTCCAGCTGGATTTTAACATAATTGCCCAGGTTTTTCCACTGGAACGGCACTTTTTTCTCCCTGCTGCACAGACGGGCGCCTTTGACCAGCCCGGAAGAATATACGCGGAAAAATCCCTTTTTTGTAAAAAACACAAGCTTAACCAGAAACCCAAACAGGAAAAAGGGCAGATTGAGGATAATCTGCGGTACGGGCATATTTTTATAGATCAGATAGATACTGTTTCTGGAGGAATGCCGGATCTTGAAGGAATTGTACGGAGAGCCGCTGAATGCGCTGCCCACGTGATGCACCACGGCCGTGGGAATATACCAGTTCTCATAACCCTGAATCCTTGCCCGGTAGCCGATGTCGATATCTTCAAGATAAGCAAAATGAACTTCGTCAAAGGAGCCGATTTCCCGAAATACCGCCGTACGGTAGATTGCCGCTCCCGCGCAGGCCGCAAAGATCTTTGCCGGGCGGTTGTAGCCCTCTGCCGGCTTTCCCTTGCCCCGGGCGTAGGCCCAGCCAAAGGCGCAGTAATAGTCGCCGGCGTCGTCAATCAACTCCGGCTTGTACATCTGGATCATCTTTGCCGAGCAGGAAAAGCATTTCGGCCGCTGTTCCATTGCCTTCACCAGCTCCCCGATTGTCTCCTCCTCCGCCCAGGTATCATTGTTCAGCAAAATTACATACGGCGTCTCTGCCTGCGCGATTCCTTCGTTTACCGCGCGGCAAAAGCCCTGGTTTTCAGCAAACCGGGTGATTTTCACCTCCGGATAATGCGCTTCAGCAAATTCTACGCTTCCGTCCGACGACCCATTATCAATCAGATGAACCGTAAATTGCTGACAGCGCTGCTTTCTCAACGAATCCAGGCAGTCCTTCAGATACGCCATTCCGTTATAGTTGGGAATGACGACTGTCGCCAGTGCTGTTGTGTTTTCCGATGTACCTGTTTCCTGCATATCTTCCTCCGCTGCCATACATTTATCGGCTTTTCAGGGAATAATCCCACCGGGAAAGGGAGAGGTTCGGATTGTAATACGGATCTCCTTCCTTTAATATGTCCAGCCAGTGGCTGCGCATATACTCAATTTCCCGCTGAAACCGATGGACTTTTTCCTTTGTGTTTTCCGCCCCTCTGGTCTTGGACTCGTGGTGGTAAAGCTCGGCGTATGGGGTGAACACCACCCGGTATCCCCGCCTGCCCACCTTCAGGCAGAAATCCACGTCATTGAAGGCTACCTGAAGCTCTTCCTCCAGGCCTCCCACTTCATCAAATACACTGCGTTTTACCAGCATACACGCTGCCGTCACCGCACTCAGCTCCTGCTGCAGGCTGGCCTTATGCAGATATCCGCTGCGCTCCCGCTTCAGGCCGGTAAAAATGTTTCCGGCGACCCCGCCGATGCCGATAATAATCCCCGCATGCTGCACCGTATTATCCGGATAATACAGCTTTGCCCCGACAATCCCTGTCTCTTTCCGCTGGCAGTGTCCCAGCAGTTCCTCCATCCAGTCCGGGGTAATCACCGTAATATCATTATTTAACAGTAGCAGATATTCCCCCTTTGCGAAGCCTGCGCCGTAATTATTGATCGCCGAATAATTAAATCCGCCATCCCACCTGACTACGCGAATATTTTCCTCCCGCTCCAGCTCCCGGTAATAGGCAAAAATCTCTTCCGTAGTACTGTTATTTTCAATAATAATCAGCTCATAATTGGCATACGTAGTTTTTTCCTTTATCGACCGGATACAGGCCTCCAGTGTTTCCTTCTGATCCTTGTTCGGAATCAGGATAGACACCAGCGGACTGCCCTGCACCGGATATTTTACCCGGTAAAAGCCCAGCTCCTTTTTCAGCGTCACCTCTCCCGGCTCGCCGATACGCTCCAGATGGTCGGCAATCGCCCGTCTCCCGGCCTCATATGCATACCGCTTATCCAGCGGATTGTCGGCTGTAGACGCCGAATGCGTGCGCCAGTGGTATAAAATCCGTGGAATATGATATATCCTTCTGGCCTCCTCCGAAGCCCGGAAAATCAGATCATAATCCTGCGCCCCGTTGTAACCAGGAAGTGGCAGATATAATTGTTGGCGCAGAGCAGGTCCGGATTGAACTCCGGCTTCAGATTTGGGGCAAAATGTTCCTCGCCGTCCTGGCTCACCTTGTCCTCGTCCGTATACAACAGATCAATCTGCTCATCCGACAAAACTGCCCTGGCCACATGGTACAGCGCATCCGGCGCCAGCAGATCGTCGTGATCCAGAAGGCCGGTAAACGCCCCTTGGGCCATCGCAAAGGCTGCGTTCGTATTTTCTGCGATTCCTTTATTTTCTGTCAGCTGCTTTACGCGAATACGCGCATCCCCTTTGACCGCTTTTTCCAATAAGGCGCACAGCCCGGCATCGTCAGGGCTGGCATTGGCGATGCACAGCTCCCAGTTTTCATAGGACTGACTCCTGACGGAATCGATCATTGCCTGCAAAAACGGCAGCGGCGTGCGGTAAACCGGCACGGCAATGCTGATTTTCGGCCCCTTTGGCTGTTCCTTTCTCTGCCTGGCAAGCTCGTCTCCGGATGCCCGATGCTGCTCATACCACGGCCCGTAGGGCACATGCTCCGGCTCCATACGCTCCAAAAGCCGCACCCAAAAGCCCTTCCATCCAAAATGGCGCAGGTAGCGCAGACCCTTTATGATCATATATGGGCTCAGCTTTCTTCCCATGGCTCCTCCTTATTTATATCCGTCAAAGCTTCTGATACATTCCGCAATATACTCTGCCTGCTCCATCGTCAGCCCGTAGAACATGGGAAGCCGCAGCAGCCGTTCGCTCTCCTTTGTCGTATAGATATCCTCCCCGCAGAACCTGCCGAACCGGCGTCCGGCCTCTGCACTGTGAAGGGGGATGTAATGGAATACGCTCATAATCCCCTTTTCCCGCAGCCAGGCAATCAGAGCTGTCCGCACGGCCAGATCCTTCACCTTAATATAGTACATATGGCCGTTATGCTGGGCGTAATCGGGAATACAGGGCCGCTCCAGGCAGCCTTTCTCCTCCAGGCCGGCAAAGGCCTCATGATACAGGTTCCAGAGGGCCAGCCGCTTGTCCATCACCCGCTGGTGCGCCTCCAGCTGGCCGTACAGGTAGGCTGCGTTCAGCTCGCTGGGCAGATAGGAGGAGCCATAGTTTACCCAGGTATATTTATCAATTTCCCCGCGGAAAAACTTGCTCCGGTTGGTTCCCTTTTCCCGCAGGATTTCCGCCCTCTCCAGCTGATTTTTGTCGTCAAAAACAAGCGCTCCTCCCTCTCCCATGGTATAATTCTTTGTCTCATGGAAGCTGTAGCACCCGAAATCTCCGATGGTGCCCAGCGCCTTTCCTTTATAATAGGCCAGGAAGCCCTGGGCCGCATCCTCAACCACCTTCAGGTTATGTTTTTTCGCCACCGCCATGATGGTGTCCATCTCACAGGCCACACCCGCATAATGAACAGGGACGATGGCCCGCGTCCGCTCCGTGACCGCTTCCTCCAGCTTTGTTTCATCCAGATTCATGGTGTCCGGCCGGATATCCACAAACACAATCCTGGCTCCCCGGAGCACAAAGGCATCTGCAGTAGACACAAAGGTATAGGAGGGCATAATCACCTCGTCTCCCTCCCGGATATCCGAGAGATATGCCGCCATTTCCAGTGCATGCGTACAGGAGGTAGTCAACAGGGCATGGCCGGTGGGCAGCATCTCCTGCATCCACCTGGAACACCGTTTAGTAAACGGGCCGTCTCCGCAGAGCTTCCCGTTTTTCACCGCCTCTTCAATATAAGCCAGCTCATTTCCCACGTATGGCGCCTTGTTAAAATCTATCATTCGCTCTTCTTCTTTCCTGCGTTATTTTCCTCTTGACTAAACGCCCGCAGCCTGCTATCCCCGAATCATCGGCAAATACCGCGCCACCGCATCCTGCCAGGCCGGCAGCCGCTTAAACCCGTTCTTATCCAGCTTACTTTTATCCATCCGGCTGTTAAACGGCCGCTTTGCCTTTGCTCCGTATTCCGCCGTACTCACCGGAGTCACCTTGACATCCATTCCCGCCGCGCGGAAAATCTCCACTGCAAACTCGTACCAGGAACACAGTCCCTCGTTTGTCGCATGATAGCGGCCATATTTATCCGTTTCAATCATATCCACCAGCAGAACCGCCAGATCCAGCGTAAACGTCGGAGAGCCGATCTGGTCGTCTACTACGGTGACAGCGCCTCTCTCCTCGCCCAGACGCAGCATGGTCTTGATAAAATTCTTACCGTTTACCCCAAATACCCAGGCAATGCGGACAATAAAAAATTTCTCCACATTATCCGTCACGGCCACCTCGCCCTCATACTTGGTCTGTCCGTATACGTTCATCGGATCAGCGGGATCGTCCGGCTCCCAGGGCCTTGTTCCCTGTCCGTCGAAAATATAATCCGTACTGATATACATCATCTTCAGATCCAGCTCCCGGCACACTCTGGCGATATTTTCCGTGCCGTATGCATTTACTCTGCGGCAGACTGCCTCGTTTTCCTCCGCAGCGTCCACTGCCGTATATGCAGCGCAGTGAATCACTGCCTCCACATCCGACTCCCCGATCACCCGGCGTACTGCCTCCGGATCAGTAATGTCCATCTCCTCTACGTCCACGCCTACGCCTGTGTGCCCTCTCTTGGCCAGCTCGTTCATCACGTCATATCCCAGCTGTCCCTTTACCCCGGTTACTAATACACGCATAATTTTTCTCCTCTCACCGATCAATGTTAAATTAGATCTACAATCAGCCACGGCAGCTGCCAGCCGGCCAGAAAGCCAAATTCACTGACATACCCCGGCAAAAATACGTTTACAAATCCGCTGTACCATATCCGGAACAGCTCAAAAATCACAACGATTGCCGCCTCTTGGACAAACGGTTCCTTTAATGCCCGCCCGGAGAGCCCCTTAAGGCCTGCGGCGACATAAATCATCATGGGAATTACCATGGGCATAATGTATCTGCCCTGTGCCTGATAATCGCTGGCATAGGAATAGTATACCGACAGAACCACCGGAATAATCATGCAGCAGATCAGGCAGGCATGAAATATGGTCTGCTTTTTCGCCGACGTCGTTCCCCAGTAATGCCTGACCAGCTGCGAAACCCTGAACCGGCATCCGGCCAGAAAATTGTACACAGTTCCCAGAGCGCCGATCACCACGATCCGCTTAAACAGAACATAAATATCTCCGCCCAACGGCAGCTTAAATGCGCCAAAATACCCCACAAAGCTGTAGTACACGTCCCGTATCCAGCCGCCAAGCAGCATATCCTTCAGGGAAATCCCCTGCTCCATCACGGACTGCTTCACGGAGGGCCTGAACTCCTCCGCCGCCAGGACTTCCGCATACGTATTGCCGATCCAAAGCCCGAAGATATCCCCGTCATACAAAATGAACGAACGGATAAACCACCAGCCGCAGAGCAAAAACGTGATCCCGCAGATCATGCCGCCCCGGATAAACATCAGCTTAACTCTGCCCTTTTCCCGATGCTGGAGAAGAAAGGTCAGGATGAAAAACGGCACGCTCATCAGCATATATCCATACGCATTATAATAGGACAGCGCACAAATAGCAAGCCCCGCCGAGAGTCCTGCGCACGTTTTCTTTGTCCAGCCGTCCTCCATTCCCACAATCCAGAAATAGAGAATCACCGCCGTGGAAAACATGGCTATCCCGTCGTTATTCACATAGATAAACAGGTACATCAGCTGGGGAAGCCCGATCAGGAGCGCATAAAAGACGATGCGCCATACCCCTGCAAACAGCCGCCTGCCGATGTTCAGTACAAACCAGTAAAAGCCCATGCCGGCCAGTACATTGACCGCCCTCGCCGCCATCAAAAGCGCATGCTCCTCCACCGTAAACAGGCTGACCAGCCGCATCAGCCAGCCGCCGAGCCAGTACATGAGAATCGGATGGAATGCATAGGAAAAGCCCCACACCGGGTCAACCACCTCCGGATCCGCGCCGTGGGGCATTGTCCCGTGGTTGTAGACATACTGAGCGATCTTATACCGCATAGCCTCATCCGGCCCCTCGTTAAAGGGCAGGTTCCAGGAAAGGAAGGCCATCACCGCGCCCAGCGCCAGCACAGCCGCCAGGGGCATCGCCCATGATTTTCTGTTTTCCCTGTAAGCTGCCTTAGCCATTGCCTGCTCCTTTCCTTCATTAAAGTCCAATGGAAAAATCTGCCTTGTCCAGTGTCAGATTCGGATTGTAGTACGGATCGCCCGCATCCATCTGCTCCTTCCAGCGTGAGCAGAACAGGGCCACTTCTTTATTAAACCGCTCGATTTTCTCCGGCGTGTCCTCCAGCCCTCTGGACTTAGACTCATAGTGGTACAGCTCCGCATACGGATTGTACACCACCAGATATCCCGCCGCCCGTGCCTTCATACAGAAATCAATATCATTGAAGGCCACTGCCAGCTCCGTGGTCATCCCGCCCACCTGGTCAAATACAGCCTTTTTCACCATCATGCAGGCCGCTGTCACGGCACTGTAGTCCTGTGCGCAGATAATCCGGGAAAAATAGCCATTGTCCCGGCGGTCCATGCCGATAAAGGTGTGGCCGGCAATTCCTCCATAGCCCAGAACGACCCCGGCATGCTGAATCGTATCGTCGCCATAGTAAAGCCTGGCCCCCACAATTCCCACATCCGGACGCATACAGTAGCCTAACAGCTCAGATAAGCAGTCGTCCCGGATCATCTCCGTATCGTTGTTCAGCAGCAGCAGATATTCGCCCCTGGCCGCCTTGGCGCCGGTGTTGTTGATATCCGCATAGTTAAAGGCCCCTTTATAGTATACCATACGCACCCGTGGATCTGTCTGCTCCAGCTCCCGGTAAAAATCAAAGGTTTCCTGCTCCGTACTGTTATTTTCGATAATGACAAATTCATAATTCGTATATCTGCACCGCTCCACCGAAGCCATGCATTTCTTCAGATCCTCTATGTGATCCTTGTTGGGAATCAGGATGGAGATCAGTGGATCCCCCGGCGTTTCGTAATAGCTGCGGTACAGTCCGTAATACTCGCCCTGCTCCACCCGGGCAGGTATGCCAAGCCTTCCGTAATGGGCCCGGATCGCCCGCGCTCCCGCCTCAAAGGCGTACAGCTTGCTCTCCGGATCCTCTGCCGTAGACTGGTCATGGGAGCGCCAGTGGTACAATACCCTGGGAATGTGCCGGATATGATCCGTCCGCTCCGTACACCGGAAAACGAAATCATAATCCTGCGCTC
>JAHZHG010000098.1:4978-8566 GCA_019420425.1 Clostridiales bacterium | reverse complement strand
AGAGCAGGTGGCCGGCTTTAAGGATATTCGCACAGGCAGGTTTGAAGAGGTGGCGCTGATCCGCAATGACCGGGAGCTGGCCGCATTTATGGAGGCCTACGGCCTGGAGGATATCCAGAAGGAATATTGACAGAAGGAGACGGAAAAATGCAGGAGCTGGAGAACTGTATGCTTTGTCCAAGAGAGTGCGGAGTAAACCGCCTGGCAGGACAGCTGGGCTTCTGCCGTATGCCCGCGCAGGTGAAGGCGGCGAGGGCTGCGCTGCATTTCTGGGAGGAACCGTGCATTTCCGGAGAAAATGGCTCGGGGGCGGTTTTTTTCAGCGGCTGTACGCTGCGCTGCGTATTCTGCCAGAACCATGAAATCGCAGAAGGCAGGGGAGGAAAAGCGATCTCCCCGGAGAGGCTCTCTGCGATTTTTCTTGAGCTTCAGGAGCAGGGAGCGGAAAATATCAATCTGGTAACCCCGACCCACTACACGCCCCAGATTATCCGGGCTCTGGATCGGGTAAAGGGAAAGCTGCGCATTCCCGTGGTTTACAATACCAGCGGGTATGAAAAGGAGGAAACGCTGCGTCGGCTGGAGGGATATGTGGATATCTACCTGCCGGACTTCAAGTATATGAGCAGCGAGCTCTCTGCCAGGTGGTCCAAGGCGCCGGATTACAGCACGCGGGCGAAGGCGGCGCTTGCAGAGATGGTTCGCCAGACCGGGAAGCCGGTATTTGCGGAGAACCAGCT
Organism: Clostridiales bacterium; assembly: GCA_019420425.1. GTDB lineage: Bacteria > Bacillota > Clostridia > Lachnospirales > Lachnospiraceae > JAHZHG01. The sequence continues at coordinate 7,826 of JAHZHG010000098.1, read as the reverse complement.
GATGAAGCGGGGAGTGATTGTCCGTCATTTGATGCTTCCCGGCCAGCTTCTGGATTCCCGGCGGATTATCCGGTATCTGTATGAGACATATGGAGACGATATTTATATCAGTATGATGAATCAGTACACCCCTCTGGCCCAGGTAAAGGACATCCCGGAGCTGAACCGCAGGGTAAAGAGGCAGTCCTACGACAGGCTGATCGATTACGCCCTGGAGCTGGGCGTGACCCGGGGCTTTATCCAGGAGGGCGGGACGGCAGAGGAGAGCTTTATCCCTGCATTTGACGGCAAAGGGATATACGGTACCGGAGAAGAAAGCTGAACGGCTGCAGATAAACAGAAAAAGTGCGTGCAAAAGTAGGAGAGATAGGATATAATAGCGAAAGACCATTATTGCGCATCCGCGGAGGGTTCTGGCATGGGCTATTTTGATACGATTGTGTTTATAATGGAACTGGTCGGGACGGTAGCGTTCGCCAGCTCCGGAGCCATGGTTGGCATAGAAAAGCACATGGACATTTTTGGGGTAAATGTACTGGGGGTGACCACCGCTGTCGGCGGCGGTATCTTCAGGGATCTGATTCTTGGCATACATCCGCCGATGACCTTTTCCGATCCGGTATACGCCGGAGTGGCCGCTCTGGTATCTACCCTGCTGTTCCTGACTGCATATGGAAATATGCGTGTGCGCAGCGACCACATGAAGCACTGGCTTGAGCAGGCAATGCTCCTGTTTGACGCCCTGGGATTGGGGATTTTTACCGTGGTGGGCATCCAGACGGCAGTCAACTGCGGGTACGGAGAAGGAAACCGCTTTTTGCTGGTATTTGTGGGGGTGATTACCGGAGTAGGCGGAGGGCTGATCCGGGACGTTATGGCGGGAAACCGGCCGTATATCCTGGTTAAGCACATCTATGCCTGTGCATCCATTCTCGGGGCCATTGCCTGCGTACTGCTGCGGGGCCCTCTGGGAGAACTGGCAGCCATGATTATCGGTACGGCGGTGGTGGTGCTGATCCGTCTGCTGGCCATCCGGTACAGATGGAATCTGATACGGATACCGGAGCAGAGAGCGAACCGTATAGAAAGGAAGGAAAATCATGAATGAAATCATGAACGCGATTTTAGAAAGAAGAAGTGTGAAAAAATATCAGGACAGACAGGTGCCTGAGGAGGTGCTGGATCAGATCCTGGAGGCCGGCACGTATGCAGCCAACGGGATGGGCGCCCAGTCCCCGCTGATCGTGGCAGTCCAGAATCCTGAGACAAGGGACAGGCTTTCCCGAATGAACGCAGAGATCATGGGCACGTCAGCCGACCCGTTTTACGGCGCGCCGACGGTAGTCGTGGTTCTGGCAGATGCCGGCCGCCCTACCTGCGTGGAGGACGGCAGCCTGGTCATCGGCAACATGATGCTGGCCGCCTGGTCCCTGGGCGTAAATTCCTGCTGGATCCACCGGGCGCGTCAGGAGTTTGACAGCGAAGAGGGCAGGGCCCTGCTGAAGGAATGGGGAATCGAAGGAAATTACATCGGCGTCGGACATTGCATACTGGGTTATGCGGCAGGAGACATCCCGGCGGCAAAACCGAGAAAAGCAGACTATATCCGGAAAATCCGCTAGAGGGAGGAAGAAAATACCGTGCAGAAGAAAAAGATCGTTCCTTTTGCTGTGCTGACGCTGATTATCCTCGTGTTCACTGCTTATATTTTTGCTTATGATCTCCGGGTGAATGCCGGCCGGTGCAAGGAGGGGGCAGTCAATTCAGAAGATATCCTGGGAAAGGTGGAGCTGGTAAAGGGCAAAGCGGTGGAACAGACCTTCCGATACACGGAAAAGATCATGACGATGATTCAGCTGTACCTGAATCCGGCGGCGGAGGGCAATCGGAGCGTTGACGTGGCGCTGTACGATGCGGAAGGTACGCTGATCCAGAAGTGGCAGGTCACCAACGAAGAGATTCGCGAGCTAAAGGAACGCGGCGAGTCCTATTACAGCTTTTGGCTGGACAGCCCGCTGACCGACACGGCCGGCAGGGACTACCGCATAGAAATCGAGTCGGACGGAGAAGCCGGTGCGGGCGACACCATAGTGGCGAATGCCTCCGAATATGATGCATACGGAAGAGGGGTATGCCGGGTAGGAGGAAAGACGCAGCCCTTTGATCTGAATTTCACTGCGCTGGGGGATAACTATGCCTTTATCAGCAGGTATACCTTCGGCTTTGTCCTGGCCCTGCTGGCGGCCTATGCAGGAATGCTGATTTTCCTCTGGAAAAAGGAAACCGCGCCGGAATGGAAATTCCTGTATCTTGGGGCGGTATTCGGCCTGATTTATCTGTTCGCCCTTCCGGCCTATTCTGCGCCGGATGAAGCGGCCCATGCCTATACGGCATACTACCAGTCCAGCCGACTGCTGGGACAGGAGGCGCTGGATGAGAACGGATATGTGCTGGTGCGTGCGGAGGACAGGGCCTATGTGAAATGGCAGAACAGCGCGAACATCGGGAGCTATGAGCAGGTGTACAACCATTTCTTCTCCATGAGTCAGGACAATACGATGGTTTCCACAAAGCGGGTTCCGCTGGATGTGCCGGGGTATGTCTATCTGCCGCAGATCGTCGGCCTGACCGTCGGACGTCTGCTGAATCTGGGAAATATCCCGATGCTGTTTTTGGCAAGGCTGCTGGGACTGGCCTTTTATCTGGGCTGTGTCTGGCTGTCTATACGGGTAGCTCCCTTTGGCAAGGGAATTTTTATGGTAACCGCGCTGCTGCCCATTGCCCTGGAGAATGGGGCATCCTTCTCCTATGACGGAATGGTAAACGGCTTGAGCTTTCTGTTTATCGC
>JAHZHG010000098.1:0-4958 GCA_019420425.1 Clostridiales bacterium | reverse complement strand
GAAAAAATCGGGATCAGGGACTGGGCTGTGCTGAGCGTCCTGCTGGCGCTGCTGGCTCCGATAAAGGTAGTCTATGTACTCCTGGGATTTCTGTGCCTGCTGATCCCGGCAAAGAAGCTGCCGAAAAAACGTACCCTGTTCATCGGAACAGCGGTTGTGCTTGCCGCAGGCGCGGTGGCGATTCTGATTCCGCGGGCCTCGTATCTGCTGAATGTAGTCACGAGGGAGAGCAACTCTCTGAGCTATACAACGGCAGAAGGCTATACGGTGGGCTATTTCCTGCAGGAGCCGACGGAGTTTATCAAAATCTATCTCAACAGCTTTGTCGAAAGCCAGGATTTCTACCTGCAGACAATGCTGGGCGGTTCGCTGGCCTGGCTGGACCTGCCGCTGACCTGGACGCTGCTGTTTGGGTTTGGAGCTCTGCTGCTTTATGCATCCATACAAAAAGACGGCGAAGAGCAGTATCTGGGGCTGAAGGAGAAAAGCATCTGCGGGGTAACGGCCGTTGCGGTCTGCTGCGCATGTATGCTGACCATGCTGCTGGCCTGGACAAGCAAAAGCTCTGATACGATTGCCGGAGTTCAGGGAAGATATTTCCTCCCGGTACTGCCGCTTATTCTGCTGATGCTCAGAAGCAAAAATCTGGTCACAAAGGGAAAGGAAGACAGAGTTTTGATGGTCGGACTGTTTTTTCTGCAGCATTTTTCTGTGCTCCAGATACTGACTGTGGTGTCCGGCAGGTAGAAGCCGCCGTTGATGCCGGTTTGCGAATTCCTGCGCAAACGGGATGAAAACAGGTGGATTTTACCGGAAAATATGATATAATATCCAGTAGAAATAGAATTCGTGTATAAGTATTTTTAACGAGGTGTAAAAAAGATGAAACGGGTACTTCTAAAATTAAGTGGGGAAGCCCTGGCCGGGAGCAAAAAGACCGGTTTTGATGAACCCACGGTTACACAGGTGGCAAAACAGGTAAAGCAGCTCACAGACGAAGGCGTACAGGTCGGCGTGGTGATCGGCGGCGGAAACTTCTGGAGGGGACGCTCCAGCGAGCATATTGACCGGACCAAGGCAGACCAGATCGGAATGCTGGCTACGGTGATGAACTGCATCTATGTGTCAGAGATTTTCCGCTCCGTAGGCATCCGTACCCAGATCATGACCCCCTTTGCCTGCGGCGCGTTTACCAGGCTGTTTTCCAAGGACGATGCGCTCTCAGGCTTTGCGGACGGCGTGGTTTCCTTCTTTGCCGGAGGAACGGGCCATCCCTATTTCTCCACAGACACGACGACTGTGCTCCGGGCGATTGAGATTGAGGCAGACATCATCCTGCTGGCAAAATCCATCGACGGCGTATACGACAGCGATCCCAAGGACAATCCGGAGGCAAAGAAATTTGCCGAGCTTTCTATGCAGGAGGTGCTGGACCGGAAGCTGGGCGTTGTAGATCTGGCGGCTGCGGTGCTGTGTATGGAGAACCATATGCCGATGCTGGTATTTGGCCTGGACGAGGAAAACAGCATTATCCGTGCAGCCCACGGCGAGACGATCGGAACGAAGGTTACCGTTTAATAGAGTATACAGGAGGACGAAAAAGATGGATGAAAGAATTAAAGTGTATGACGAAAAGATGACGAAATCCTACAACAGCCTGCTGGCAGACTTCGGGACGATTCGTGCGGGCCGCGCGAACCCGAACGTACTGAGCCGGATTATGGTGGATTATTACGGAACTCCGACAGCCCTGCAGCAGGTGGGCAATATAACGGTTCCCGACCCGCGCATGATCCAGATCCAGCCGTGGGAGACCTCCATGCTGAAGGTGATCGAAAAGGCAATCCAGATGTCCGATCTGGGCATCAACCCGACAAACGACGGCAAGGTAATCCGTCTGGTATTTCCGGAGCTGACCGAGGAGCGCAGAAAGGACCTGGTTAAGGACATCAAGAAGAAAGGCGAGGGAGCCAAGGTGGCTGTCCGCAATATCCGCAGAGATGCGAACGATTATCTGAAGAAGCTGGGAAAGACCGAGGTTTCCGAGGACGAGATCAAGGACCTGGAGACACAGGTACAGAAGCTGACGGATAAGTATATGAAGGAAATCGACAAGGCAATCGAGGAAAAATCACAGGAGATCATGAAGGTTTGATCAGAAAAGCCTGTTTATAAGGAAGAGAACGTGTGGGGGCTGTTGCGGGCTGCGGTGAGCAGCCCTGCAACAGCCTTTCCCCGCATATAAGACAGTACCAGGAGGAAGAAAGCATGAAGATTCCACAGCATGTGGCGATTATCCTTGACGGAAACGGCCGCTGGGCCAAGAGCAAGGGGATGCCCCGAAACTATGGGCATGTGCGCGGAGCCAAGAATCTGGAGATTATCTGTGAGGATGCCTACAACATGGGGATCAAGTACCTGACCGTATACCTGTTTTCCACGGAAAACTGGAAACGTTCTCCGGAGGAGGTGGATTCTCTGATGAAGCTTTTCCGCAGATACACAAAGACCTGCATCAAGACGGCCCGCGACAATAACATGAAGGTGCGGGTGCTGGGCGACCCCACGGCCCTTGACGAGGATTTGCAGGAAAGCCTGAAAAACCTGGTGGAAACCTCAAAGGACAATACCGGCCTCAACTTCCAGATTGCCATCAACTACGGCAGCCGGGACGAGATCGTGCGTGCAATCCGCCGCCTGGCGGGGGACTGCTGCGAGGGAAAGGTAAAGCCGGAGGAGATCAGCGAAGAGATGGTTTCTGATTACCTGGATACGGCCGGCGTGCCGGATCCGGATCTGCTGATCCGTACCAGCGGCGAGCTGCGCCTGTCTAATTATCTGATGTGGCAGCTGGCGTATACAGAGTTTTATTTTACCGATGTGCCCTGGCCGGCGTTTACAAAAGAGGACTTAACCAGGGCGATTGAGAAATATAATACAAGAGAGCGCCGATACGGAGGCGTCAAGGAGGAGTAGCCATGTTTGTAACCCGGTTAATCAGCGGAATTGTGCTTGTGCTCATTGCGCTGGGGACGATCATCAGCGGCGGATACGTGCTGTTTGCGACACTGCTTATTGTATCTTTGATTGGTATGCATGAGCTATACCGTGCAGTAAGGGTAGAGGAAGGCGGGATAAATCCGCTCAGTGCGGCAGGATATCTGGGGGCGGCCGGGTACTATGTGCTGTTAATTCTGAATCTTCAGGCATATAGTATGATTGAGCTGATCGGTACGCTGGCTGTGCTGATGGCTGTGTACGTATTTACCTATCCCAGGTACAGGGCGGAGCAGGTGATGGCTGCATTCTTTGCCGTTGCCTACGTGGCGGTGATGCTGTCCTACATCCTTCTGACCCGGAATCTGACGGACGGGGCATTCCTGGTCTGGCTGATTTTCTTCTGCTCCTGGGGCTGCGATACCTGCGCCTACTGCGTGGGTATGCTGATCGGCAAACACAAAATGAGTCCCAGGCTCAGCCCCAAGAAATCCATTGAGGGAGCCGTAGGCGGAGTGATCGGAGCGGCTCTTCTGGGCGGAATCTACGCTGCGGTTGTCTCCGGATATATGCAGGCCGAGGGCTCTGTGGTTCTGGAGTACGCCGTTATCTGCGCCATTGGCGCGCTGATTTCCATGGTGGGAGACCTGGCGGCATCCGCGATCAAACGGAATCATGACATCAAGGACTACGGCAGGCTGATCCCGGGACACGGAGGGATCCTGGACCGGTTTGACAGTGTGATCTTTACTGCGCCGGTGATCTACTTTCTGGCCCTTGTCCTGCTTTAACATAAGGAGGTACACATGAAAACCATCTCAATACTCGGTTCCACCGGCTCCATAGGGACGCAGACCCTGGAGGTCGTGCGGACCAACGGCGATATCCGGGTGGAAGCACTGGCAGCGGGGAAAAATATCCGTATGCTGGAGCAGCAGATACGGGAATTTCGGCCAAAGCTGGCCTGCGTCTGGGACGAAGCGGACGCCAGGGCGCTGAAAGCTGCGATAGCCGATCTGGACGGAATCCGTATCGTATCCGGCATGGACGGCCTGATCGCCGTTGCCGAGGCAGAAGAAAGCGAAATTTTAGTCACTGCGATTGTGGGAATGATCGGCATTCTGCCGACCATTGCCGGAATCCGGGCGGGAAAGGATATTGCTCTGGCCAATAAAGAAACACTGGTCTGCGCAGGACATATAATTATGCCTCTTGCGGAACAATATCAAAGCAGGATACTTCCGGTGGACAGTGAGCACAGCGCAATTTTCCAGTGCCTGCAGGGCGAGCAGCAGAATAAAATTGCTAAAATCCTCCTGACCGCCTCCGGCGGACCTTTCAGGGGAAGAAAACGCGAAGAGCTGACCCACATCCGGGTGGAGGATGCCCTGAAGCATCCGAACTGGGCCATGGGCCGGAAGATTACCATAGATTCCGCCAGCCTCGTCAATAAGGGACTGGAGGTCATGGAGGCACGCTGGCTGTTCGGCGTAGGGCTGGATCAGATTCAGGTAGTGGTACAGCCGCAGAGCGTGATCCACTCCATGGTGGAGTTTGCGGATGGCGCCGTGATGGCCCAGCTGGGTACGCCGGATATGAAGCTGCCGATCCAGTACGCCCTGTATTATCCGGAACGCCGGATGCTCCCGGGGGGAAGGCTGGACTTCGCCGCGCTCTCCAGGCTTACCTTTGAGGAACCGGATATGGAAACCTTTAAAGGCCTGCAGCTGGCCATCGACGCGGCCAGGACGGGAGGCTCGATGCCCACGGTATTCAACGCTGCCAATGAACGGGCGGTAGCCAAATTCCTGGACCGCAAAATCGGATTTCTGGACATTTACACGATTCTGGAGGAGAGCATGGCCTGCCATACCGTGATTGAACAGCCTACGGTGGAGCAGATTCTGGCGGCAGAAGCAGACGTATACGATTTTATTGAAAGCAGGTGGTAATTTGAGTAT
>JAHZHG010000097.1 GCA_019420425.1 Clostridiales bacterium | reverse complement strand
TTTCATCTATCGACCTCGCGATCAGCCCCGGCTGGCCCACTATGCTCCGTCAGACGGTAGGTGAATTTTGCCCCTTATGGGAGTATAGCGACAGTCACGGGAGCATGTTTGAGCGAAGCGAGTTTGCGTACGGGACTGTCCATAGGCGACGGACCAGAAGGGGCAAAATTCGCCGTGTCTGACGGAGCATAGTGGGCCAGCCGGGGCGTCCGGGTATCCATCCTGTATAAAATTACTCCCCTCTATTTTCCTTCGCTACCCTCTCCATCAAATACTCCTTCTGATTCTTCCCCGGATCCTCCAGCACCATCTCCAGCAGCTTCGTCAACGTCTCCCCGATCTCTTTCCCCGGCTTCATCCCCACAGCGATCAGATCGCGCCCGCTTACGGCCAGTTCTTTTAAGGAAAGACAATCTCCCCTCTCCCGGATTTCACTAAAGCGTCTCCTTGTCTCCGCCAGCGCATCCAGCCGCATGTTCCTGCCTGCGGGATTTTTCGCCATCTGGTCTGCCTGCTGCAACAGCAACAGCAATGGAAACAGCGTTTCTCCCACCTGGGTAATCAGCCTGCGCACGGATTTGTCCGTCGGCTCCGGAAAACGGTCGTGGAATCTGACCAGACGGCAGACGGCTTCCAGGGTGTCATTATCGAATTTGAGCCGTTTCAGAATCGCCCTTGCCAGCTTTTCTCCCGCCGCAGCATGACCGTAGAAGTGATCCGTTCCGTTTTCGTCCCGGGTCAGGCACGCCGGCTTTCCCACATCGTGGAGGAGAATAGCCAGGCGCAGGATGCGCAGGCTCCGTGCATCCAGTCCCGCATAGTCCTCTCCGGCGGCAGCGTAGCGCAACGCCTCCAGGGTATGCTCTCCCACGGAGTAGCAATGATGGCTGTTGTTCTGGGGCTGATCCATCATCCGGTCAAATTCCGGGAGGACTACCGCAGTGATCCCGGCCTTCCAGGCCAGGCGGAGCCAGTCCGGATGGGGAGAGGTCAGCAGCTTGACCAGCTCTGTCTGAATCCGCTCTGCGCTGATATTGGCCAGAGTCGGGGCCAGCTGCCTTGCGCCGTCGTATGTCCCCTCATCCAGACGAAAGCCCAGCTGGGCCGCGAACCGCACCGCACGGGCAATCCGCAGGGCATCTTCGGAAAAGCGCTCCTGCGGGCTGCCCACGCATCGGATCACGCCGGTTTCCAGATCGGACAGGCCGCCGAAGGCGTCCACCAGGCCGGTTTTCTCATTGTAGGCCATGGCGTTGATGGTGAAATCCCTGCGTTTTAAATCCTCCAGCAGATCTCCGGTAAAGCTGACCTCCTTTGGATGGCGGCTGTCCTCATATACCCCGTCGATCCGGTAGGTGGTCACCTCATAGCCGTTTTTCCCCAGCATCACCGTAACCGTGCCGTGGGCGATCCCGGTGTCGATTGTACGCTTGAATATGGCTTTAACTGCCGCAGGCGAGGCAGAGGTCGTAATATCCCAGTCATTCGGGCATCGCCCCAGAATCGAATCCCGGACGCAGCCGCCCACCGCATAGCCTTCAAATCCGTGATTTTCCAGTTCGCCGATCATATAGCGCACATCTTCTGGGAGAACAATGGTTTTCATGGGCATACCTCCTGTTTTTGCTTTATTCTGGCACAATGCATATCCACCGGCAAACGGAAGCGCGGCGAACGGCACAGCCTAAAGCGAAAGCCCCGGAGCCAGACCCTCCGGGGCTTTCGCTTGGTCCACTGGAACCAGTACGTTTCTTTTGCATCATCATAGCATAGGTTTTCTCCAAAATCAAGCGCATATTTTTTAAATATAAAAAGTTACTGTATATGCACACTTTCGCCCTCCGAATGTCCCTGTGCGTCTTTGACGATCTTCTGCACGGGTTCTCCTCTGGCCTCTGCATCCTGATACGGCTGCCATGCCCTCACTCCTCGCCAGAACGGTCACTGCCTTTTTCTGCAGCACAGTTTCTTCTCCCCACATGCTGTCCTTTATGCAGATCTCGTATACAAAGGCTTCTTCTCCCTCTTCAGTCAGCGCGGTCTCCGGAATTACCGCATAGGGGCCGGCGTGGCGACTGACTTCCAGGTGCACCGGCGCCTCTTCTGCCGCTTCTCCGACGTCGGAAAAGCCCACCAGAATGCGGTACCTGCCCTCCTCTTCCCATATGGTTTTCATCTCCGGCACCCGGGCAAGGAAATATCCGTTGATTTCCGCTCCGTTCCCCATCAGCTGCAATGCCAGCTGATGGTCTGCCAATACCTCCACGACTGCTTCCCCTTCCGCAGAAACGTTAAGGATTTTTCCCTCCCCTTCCGCAGAAAATACCAGGTAATCCTTCCTTGCCATGATCTGCTCTACCCCGGGCCGAAGCTTTTGGCCCACGGTAAATGCGGCCACCGTGCAAGTGATCAGCGCCGCTGTCAGCGCTGCCGACAGGTAAAATGTCTTATCCTTCATTCTGTCCTCCCTCTCCGGAACAGGAAGCCGGCCAAAATCAGGAGCGGAAGCACAGAAAGTACTCCGCACGCCGACAGCCTTCCCATTTCCCGCCCGGGCGCCGTCATCAGATACACCCCCAGCGGATACAAATGTATGTCCTTCAAAAAGGCCGCAGGCTGCTCCACCATACTCCAGGCGTACAAAAACACGAGGAGGGAAAGCGCCGCCACCGGCCCGCGCTCCATGGGCAGCACGATCCGCGTAAGCAGTCTCCCGCTCCCGGCGCCGTCCAGCCTGGCCGCATCCAGTGCATCCCTGTCCGTATGTTCAAAAAAGAGAATCAGGAAAAACGTGGAAAACGGCAGGAAAAAATACGGCAAAATGAGCGCCCATACGGTATTCAGCAGCTGCAGGCGGTTCAGTACCAGATATTGGGGAACCAGCAGCACCTGGACGGGCAGCAGCATCAGCACCAGCAATACTCCCTTCAGCAGCCGCTTTCCCGGCAGCTCGCAGACAGCGAAGCCAAAGGCTGCCATAACGCCCATTCCCAGCTGCCCGGCAACCAGCAAAGCCGTCAGTGCCAGGCTGCCCCAGAATTTCTTCAGATACAGCGGACTGCTCAAAAAGACCTCTTTATACCACCGCAGGGTAAAGCCGCCGTTTTCCCAGACTCCCTGCTCCAGGAAAAGCAGCACCGGAATCAGAAAAATGCAGCCGCAGATTCCGGCGCCGATTCCTTTTATACACGACCAGCGTTTCTTCTTTTCCATGCTCTCCCTTTCTCCACTGCCAGCACAGCCAACAGGGTCGCGGCGGTAATCACCACGGCGGCTGTTGACAGGTGCAGCTGGTTCATCTGCTCAAAATTGTTGCTGAGATAATGCTGCAGCAGATACAGATTTTCCGGCGGATAGCTCCCCCACAAAAGCAGGGCCTCCCGATAGCTCATAAAGGTGTGCACAACGCCGAGAATCACCGCAAAATCCAGCATTTCCCGGATGCAGGGGAGGGTAATCAGCCGCACCTGCCGCCAGTATCCGGCTCCCTCCAGCTGCGCAGCCTCATAATATTCTGCCGGAATCTGCCGGATAGCAAAGGCCAGAAGTACGCCGTAAAAGCCTCCGTACTTCCATAGATGTACCGCGCAAAGCCCCCACAGCGAATCCGGGCAGACCTCCCGCACCACCAAAACCGCTCCCAGCGCCGGGACAAGGAAGGGGATGAGTCCGGCTGCCATAAGTAAAGGCGCCTTTTCCCTCAGGGCCTGGAAAAACAGGGCAAGCAGTACGCCAGTCACGCAGATCAGCAGCAGCGAAACCGCCAGCAGGGCCGCCGTATTCCCCGCCGCCCGCCGAAACGCCTCAGACATCAAAAGCCTGCGGTAGTTTTCCAGTCCGGCGAAGCTTCCCCGCCCGCTTTTGAAGAAGGTGCTCACGGTTAATTCCAGAAACGGCTGAACCAGGAAAACCGTCAGCCCGGCCAGAAACGGAGCTGCCCAGAAAAATCCCGTCCGGTACCGCTTATTCCGAACAATAGATATCATAGTACCGCTGTGCATCTTCAGCGCACGCATCATAGGACGCCTCACCTCCAAAGTACGGTTCAAAATATTCCAGCACCCGATCATACAGGTTTTCCGAAATCACCGCATTTCCCACATTCGTCATCGCATCGACGATCTCTGTAAAAAGCGCCTGCCGTTCGGTATCGCTCATCTTTACTTCCCAGTAATCCCATGTTCCGTCTGCTTTCTCCATCTGCGCCATAATCTCTTCGCCCAGATCTGTCCGCACGGGCAGCTGCCCGTCTTTTACGCATAGCCGTTGGATATCCCGGGAAAGCATCATTTCCAGAAAATCCCAGGCATTTTTCTTATTTTTTGCTCCCTCCAGGATGCCTGCCCAGGTGTCTACCACCGCAGTGGCCCCGGATTTTTCCTGCTGGAAGGACAGGTATACCGGCGTATCCTCCTCGAGCAGCATACCGTCCGCAACGTAGAGTATATCGATCCCGCTTCCGGTTTCCCACAGATAGTCCTCCGCAATATAGCCCGTGTCCGCAACGCCATGGTTCTTCAGCGTCTCCCGCTCCTGCCTGTACAGAGCAAACCACTTTCGTACGTCCTCATCCGCAAAGGGAAGCTCCCCGTTTGCATCGGAGAAAAAATCCGGGAACAGCGCAGAAAAGCTGTTGCCGTATGTATCATAGATATTTTCTTCTCCGTCCAGGTAGGCCAGCGTCAGCGGGAGCCGGTACTGTGTCCGCTCATAAAATGCCTCCACTTCTGCCAAATAGCCCTTTCGTTCCCCGCAGTTTTCCTTTTGAAACCCGTACTGCGCTAACGTCTGCTTTCCCGAAATCATGTGATACACCCGATAGCTGAGGGGAATCAGGTACTGTCCGCCGTCTGCCTGGCCGCACTCCATTACCTGTGGGTTTAATACGGAACGGTCAATCTCCTCACTCTTCTCCAGATACGGGGATACGTCAAGGAATACCCCCGATTCCATCTGCTTCTGCGGATTATCCAGCAGAGCATCATAGGTGGAAACAAGCAGATCCGGGCCATTCCCGGCCATAATCTCTGTCTTGAGCCGCTTGCGTTCCGCCTGGCTCTCGACGCTGTCTCCCCCTATCTTTGCCGCCTGGAGAATGACTTCCACATCCGGATGGGCGGCGCGGTAATAGGAGAGTACGTTATTGACGTACAATTCGGAAAGTCCGGCTAAATAGGAAGAGGCATCGTAGCAGATCACCAGCTGATCCGTCTCCTCCAGCTCTGCGTCTCCGGCCGTCCTGCCACAGCCAAACAGCGTCGGCGTAAGCACTCCGAGGGCCAGAAAAGCGGCCAGCATACGGCGGCCTTTTTTCTTTGGCTCCGTAGAAAAAATACGCTGAAAGCGGCGCATAAGCCGTTCTTTTTCCACAGAAAAGGCAAGTTGCGCGGAGGCCGGCGTTCCTCTTCTGTGCGGCCGGGCAAAGGACAGCAGGGCCTCGCCGTATGCCTGCCGTTCCTCCCGTGTGCAATCCTTCAGCACAGCCTCGTCACAGGCCTCCTCCAGATCCTCCGTCATGCACGTCCTGGCCAGGTAAATCACGGGATGATACCAGTAGATCCATTGGATGACCGCCCATAGCCAGCGAATCCACAGATCCCTGCGGCGTTTATGTACGCACTCATGGAGCAGCGCCCAGGCAGTCTCCTCATCCTTCCCCTGATACTCCGGCAGGATAATCACCGGACGCAGGCCGCCAAAGAGCACGGGGCTGTCCAGACGGGGATTTTGATACAGGGGCGGAACAGCAGTTCCGCACCGCCTGGCGGCCGCCTCCGCAGACGCCAGGACTGCTTCATCCGTTACCCGGCGGTTCCAGGGAAGAACCGTTTTTCGCCACCAGATATACCGCGCGGCAGACCACAGGGCGCTTACCCCGACGCCGAAGAGCCAAACCCAGGCTAGTATCTCCCATGGCTCTGCCTTCTTTTTTCCGGCCAGCAGGGAGTCGCGGATTTCCTTCCGTATCTGCTCTTCCGTAACCGGCGGCGCCGACGCGCTTTGCCCATTTTTCTCTGGATGTTCCGCCGCTGGAACGGAAGCCTTCTCTTCCCTGGCTGCCGCCGCCAGCGGTTTTTCCTGCTGCGTCTCTTCCACTCTGCGCTCGTCCCTTACCTGGGGCGGCTCTGGCATCAGTTCCCATAAGGAAATCCCCGGCAGGCGGAAAGGAACCAGCAAAAGAATGCCAAAACCAATCCACAGCATCCGCCATGCCGCCCCCGAATAGCCCTGGGCACGCCGCTTCCGGAACCACAGCACCGCGCCCAGCACTGCGCCCAGGATCAGCATCCGCTCCAAACTCCATACAAACAGCTCTCCCATCACGGCCGCCCCTTTCTCTGCTGTAAAAACTCCTCCAGCTCCGCAAATTCCTCCTCGCTGATCTGATCGCCCTCCACCAGGGCGGCAAGAAAGTTCACCGTCTTTCCCCGGAACAGGCGGGACAATATTTTTTTGCTTTCCGCCTGCAGGTATTCCTCCTCCAAAACCAAAGGCCGGTAGTAGTATCGTTTTCCCTCCCTGACCGCCTCCAAAAAGCCCCTGCCGCGCAGCCGTCCCAGCAGGCTGTTCACCGTACTGGTGTCCCACGCCGACCGCTCTCCGCCGCGCAGCCGCTCCTCGATCTCCGGCCGGGAAAGGGCCTCGCTGCTCTCCCACAATACCTGCATAATCTCCAGCTCCGCATCCGGCAGCCGCACAATTTCCTTTCCACTCTTCTTCATCTTTGCCCCTCTTTTCTTTTTACATTTGTAAAACTTTTCTTTTATTTTACATCCGTAAAACTTGTTTGTCAAGCCTTAGCGCAGCCCTTCGGAAAACTCATTTTTTTCCTGATTTTTTTTGTAATTTTCTTCATCTGGAGCACAATATTTTCCTTGACATCTGAAAACTCCGGCGATATAATTGAGATGCAATTTAAGATTAGATGGTTATATTATTTCACGAGCTGTTATAGATTATGAAATATGCCTTTGTAATCTATAACAACTCGTGAATTTTATTACCATGGTCACATTTTTTTAACGGAGGTACCAAAATGAATAAGGGTACAGTAAAGTGGTTTAACGCAGAAAAAGGTTATGGATTCATCACCGGAGAAGACGGCGCAGACGTGTTCGTACACTTCTCAGCAATCCAGGGTGAAGGCTTTAAGACCCTCGAGGAAGGCCAGGCCGTAACCTACGACTTAACAGAAGGCGCTCGTGGAATGCAGGCAGCTAATGTTGTAAAATCCTAATGAAAACCATCAAATACCGTCGTGTCTGACACGACGGTATTTTTTTGTGCCATGGGGAACGGAGTTTCTATACAACAATAATGCAGCCCCGGGGGACTGCATTACCTCACGCTTTAGTGCGTGTCTACATATCTCTTTATATTCGATGCATTCACATATTTCTGCACATTGCCGTCCTGGATAACCACCAGCGTCGGTGCCTGCATAATCCCATACTGCGATACCATTTCCTGATTTTCCTCCGCATCGATCACCGTGTAGCTCTCTTCGCCGAGCATCTGTTTTGCAATCCGGCAGTTGGGACAGGTTTTGGTGGTGAACAGATATTTCTTCGCCGTCCTGCTCTCCTGCGCCGGCGCTTCCCCGATGTCCTCTGCCTTTACCTCCACACTGTTCTGGAAGCGCTTCAGGCGGGAATTGGGGATATCATACAGCTTTCGGTTTTTGAACTCCTGGGTCTTTCCGTCGTTCCAGTTCTGCACCGGGCGGTAGTAGCCGGTAATCCTGCTGTAAACCTCCGTATGCTTTCCGCAGACGGGACAGGTGAAGTGCTCCCCGGTGATGTAGCCGTGCTCCTGACAAATGGAATAGGTCGGAGACATGGTGTAGTACGGCAGCTTGTAATTCTCCGCAATCTTGCGCACCAGGTTTGCCGCGGCCTTCCAGTCAGGCAGCTTCTCGCCGAGAAAAGCATGGAATACGGTTCCTGATGTGTACAGGGTCTGCAGCTCGTCCTGGATGTCCAGGGCGTCGAAAATATCCGCCGTGTAATCCACCGGCAGGTGGGAGCTGTTGGTGTAGTACGGAGTATCTCCCGGCTTTCCGGCGGTCCGGATATCCGGATATCTCTGCCGGTCGTGCTTGGCCAGACGGTAGGTGGTGGACTCCGCCGGGGTAGCCTCCAGATTGTACAGATCGCCGTACTCCTCCTGGTAATCCTTCAGCCGTTCCCGCATGTGGATCAGCACTTCTTTTGTAAATTTCTGGGTAGCCGGATCGCTCAGATCCCTGCCCAGCCACTTGGCGTTCAGCCCTACCTCGTTCATGCCGATCAGGCCGATGGTGGAAAAGTGATTGTCAAAGCTGCCAAGATACCGCTTGGTATAGGGATACAGGCCTTCATCCAGCAGCCTGCTGATCACATCCCGCTTGATTTTCAGCGAACGGGCGGATAAGTCCATCAAATGATCCAGTCTCTGGTAAAATTCTCTCTCGTCGGCAGACAGATAGGCAATCCGCGGCATATTGATCGTCACTACGCCCACGCTTCCGGTGCTCTCTCCTGAGCCGAAGAAGCCGCCGGTCTTTCTGCGCAGCTCGCGCAGGTCGAGTCGGAGACGGCAGCACATGCTGCGCACGTCGCTCGGCTCCATATCGC
>JAHZHG010000096.1:2385-8704 GCA_019420425.1 Clostridiales bacterium | reverse complement strand
TTCCTTTTGCAATTATCCGTTTTTATTTGTTCATTGCCGCAATATTATCCTGAATCTGCTGTACCGCAGTGTCCATAGCTGCCTGCGGATCTGCGTCTGCGGATGCCATAGCGCCCATCGCCGCATGCAGCGGATCCCAGGTCTGATTTCCTTCCGGAATCTTAACCATCGGTACACAGTGGCCGATCTGCTCGTTAAATGCCTTGATTACCTCACTGTTCTCGCTCTCGGTATCCAGGAAGCTCTGGTTTGTCGGGATATGACCGGTCATGGTAAAGAAGTCGCTGGCGTGATCATCCTGAACCACAAACTCCATGAACGGGATAGCCAGATCAGCCTTCTCTGAGAATCCGCTGAGCGCCATGCCGTTAAAGCCGGAGTAGTTCTGTACGACATTGCCGTTTGGCATCTCGAACATTTTGGCAATACCGTAGTTGATGCCTGCGCTTTCCAGTGACGGCAGGACGCCGGTACCATTAACCATCATGCCTACCTTACCCTCGGTGAACAATCCCAGCATCAGATCACCGGCTGAGGTTCTGTCTGCCATACCTGCCGGCATCAGGGAGAACAGCTCCTGTACATAGCCTGCGCCTTCCACTGCGCCCTCATTGTTCAGGCCGATATCGGAAGGATCCGTGTTGTCGTTGCCGAATACATAGCCGCCGCAGGCAAAGAGTACGCCTGCCGAATTATAGATATCGCCCAGATTCCACAGAAGTCCCAGAGAACCGTCTCCGCCGTTGTCAAACTGGGGATCGTTTACGATCGCCATCATCTCATCCCAGGTTGTGGGAGGCGTTTCTACCAGATCCTTATTGTAGATTAACAGGTTGGTGCCCATGGTGTCGGGAACCAGATACAGATTTCCTTCGTAGGTGCAGGCATCCAGGGCTGCCTCGTTGATCAGCGCCCGTGTCTCGTCGGAAATCTCAATCGGTGCAAACAGGCCCTGTGCGCTCTTGTCTCCTACATCGTTGTGCGGTCCATACAGGATGTCCGGTCCGATACCGGCAGGGCCGTCAATCGTGTGCTTGTAATCGCCGTCCACCATATCGATGCCCGTTACGAGAACCTCGACGCCGGTCTGTTCCTGGTACTCCGCCGCCATCTTCTTCATGAATTCCTCGCACTCCGGATTGCACCATACCGTGATGCTGTCTCCTTCTTCTGCCATGCACACCATCGGTGACATCACCATGCATGCAGAGAGCGCCATTGCAATTAATTTTTTCATGTTCAGAATCCTCCTTCTCCATTTTGCTGCTTTCGCTGCCGTATTCACAATTTTTTTTGTGAACTATTCTCAATATATGTTTCATTTTAGCATCGTTTCTCTACAATGTCAACATATTTTATCGATAATTTGTCGCTATCTATTTTCAAAATTATTTTTGGCGTAAAATAATTTTTTGACTTCACATTCTGGATATGTTATATTACCATTAGTTAAGATCTTATTTCAGTTCTTGTCAGAAACGGAGAAAGTTCAGATGGTAAAGATCAAAGATATTGCAGAACACATGGGCATCAGCATCAGCACAGTATATAAGGCGTTTAACGGCGCTGCGGACATCAGTGAAGCAACCAAGGAGCAGATTCTGGAAACCGCCCGCCAAATGGGCTATACGCGGTCTGCCCGCAGACCCGCTGCCGACCGGCAGCTATGCGTGTTTATCGAGCATCCGGAGGTTCCTCATGTTATCTATTATCTTTACGAGGTAATGCTGGCCTTCAAGGCCCTGGCCACCAGAAACGGATACCAGGTCATTATCCGCAACGAAGCCCCTGACAGCTCCCTTACCTATAACGAGATTCTGGAGCAGAACCAGTGTATCGGCTGCCTGATTCTCGGGCTAAACGCAAAGAGCAGTCCATACCAGCAGCTTACGGAAATGAAGTACCCCACCATTTTGGTAGACAATTTTGTGGACCGTCCCAACATCTCCTGCATAACCTCGGACAATTTAAACGGACTCGGTATGGTGGTCACCCATCTCGCCCAGCTGGGCCACACCAAAATCGGCTTTATCAACGGAGAGCCGGGCAGCGTGATCAGTGACGAACGCTTCGCCGGCTATGTGAGCGGCCTGGCGGTCAACCATATCGCCTTTGATGCCCGTTTGGTCAGAAGCGGGGATTTTACCGAAAGCTCAGGCGGGACCTGCGCGCTGGAGCTGGCCCGGGCAGGCGTGACCGCGCTGGTCTGCGCCAGCGATCTAATGGCCATCGGCGCCATGCGTGCCCTGCAGGCTGCAGGCTATTGTGTCCCCGAAGATATCAGCATCACCGGCTTTGACGAGATTGCCCTTTCCACCTATGTCTCACCCACGCTGACCACCATACGGATTAAAATCAAAGACGTCGGGCACCAGTCCTTCTACTGCCTGCAGGATCTGCTGAACAACGGGAAAAGCGTACATCTGATCGAACCGGCACATCTGATGGTGCGCCAGTCCACCGCTCCCGCAGCAAAAAGGGCAGAAAAATAATTCTCTGTTTTACCAGACCGCAGTTCTGCGGTCTTTTTTTGTTTTCCTATTGACATTTCCTTCTGCGTCATGGTACATTCTAATTATCGATAATTTATCGCATTTTTTCGAGAATTCATTTTAAGCGTATGGGAGGGACTTGCATGAAACCAATCTTTGAAACTATTCATCCATCCAAAATCATACAGACCAAAATCGAGCATCCGCGCAACCAGCTGGCTGAATCCATCACCAGCCTGGGAAACGGCTATATGGGCTGCAGGGGGAACTACGAGGAATACTATACCGGCGATTCCCTGAAGGGTACCTATATCGCCGGGGTCTGGGTTCCCGACAAAACCCGGGTGGGCTGGTGGAAAAACGGCTATCCCCGCTACTATGGAAAGGTCATCAACGCCCCGGACTTTCTTTCTTTTGATCTCTATCTGGACGGCGTCCGCTTCGATCTGGCCAAAGCAGAGCTTACCTCCTCTTACCGCGAGGTCGATCTGCTGAACGGCATCATGACCCGCAAAATGACCGTACATACCGAAAAGGGTTCCTTTACCGTGGAATCCTCACGTTTCTTTTCCATCGCCCGGAGGGAGATCGCTGTCCTTACCTATCAGTTTACCAGCATCGACTATACGGGGGAAGTGGAAATAAAATCCAGCCTGGACGGAGATGTGACGAACCGTGATGCCAACTACGGCGAAAAATTCTGGGAGATCCTGCACACCGGCGCGGATGACCGCCTGACGCTCACCGCCCGCACCAAGGAAAACGACTTTGCTATTGAACGCTTTACCATCTGCATGAAGGCTGAGACTTCCTGCGATCTCTCCGCCAATGCCGGGGCTTGTTCCTGCTCCGATACGGTAAATGAGCTGCAGGCTGTACGGAGCTGGCGCTTCGCCGCCGTTCCCGGCGCCTCTGCTTCTCTGCACAAGACCGTTTCTGTGGTGACCTCCAGGGACTATGCCGTGCAGGACCTGCCCGATACGGCCGACCGCCTGCTTTCCTCTGCCGTCTCTGCCGGACACAGCTTTCTTGTCCGCGAGCAGGCGTCTGCCTGGGAGAGGCGTTGGCGCATGTGCGACGTTGTAATCGAAGGCGACGACGACGCCCAGCAAGGAATCCGCTTTAACCTGTTCCATCTCTGGAATACCTATGACGGCACGGACGCCCGGCTGAACGTCGGGCCCAAGGGCTTTACCGGTGAAAAATACGGCGGTGCTGCCTACTACGACACGGAGGGCTACTGCTTCCCGATGTACCTTGCCACCGCCGGCCCCGAGGTAGCCAGGAATCTTCTGCTTTTCCGCTACAATACCCTGGAAAAGGCAAAGGAAAATGCGGCAAAAATCGGCATGAAGGGTGCGCTTTATCCCATGGTTACGTTTAACGGGGAGGAGTGCCATAACGAATGGGAAATTACCTTTGAGGAACTTCACCGAAACGCCGCCATGGTATACGCGATTTACTGCTATACCCAGTACACCGGGGATGAAACGTATATCCGGGATTTTGGCCTGTCCGTTATGCTGGAGGTTTCCCGCTTCTGGGTAAGCCGCTGCAGCTACAACGCGGCAAAGGACTGCTATATGCTCCTCGGCGTGAGTGCGCCCAATGAATATGAGAATAACGTCAACAACAACTGGCTGACGAACTACATGGCCAAATGGTGCATTGACTATACACTGGAAAATATCGAAAAATATCACGCGGCCGTTGCGGAGGAAGAGCTGGACCTCTTCCGAAAGGTTTCCGCAAAAATGTACATGGGAACCACACGTGAGGACGGGCTGATCATCCAGCAGGACGGCTATCTGGACAAGGAGCTGCTTCCGGTGAGCGCCATTCCGGAAGAAGAACTGCCGCTGTGTAAGCACTGGTCCTGGGACCGTATTCTGCGCTCCTGCTACATCAAGCAGGCGGATGTCATCCTTGGCTTTTACTACTTCCCCGACCGCTTTTCGGCAGAGCAGAAAAAGGTGAATTTTGACTTCTATGAGCCGATGACTGTCCATGAATCCTCGCTGTCGCCGAGTATGTACAGTGTAGTTGCCTCCCACTGCGGAAATACGCAGGATGCCTACCGGCTGTACAAACGGGCCGCCCGTCTGGATCTGGATAACTTTAATGATGACACCGACGACGGCCTTCATATCACCAGCATGGCAGGCTCCTGGCTGGCCATTGTGCACGGATTTGCGGGGCTGAATTTCCACGGAGAATACCTGGCCTTTAATCCCGCCTGCCCGGAATGCTGGAACAGCGTGGGCTTCCACCTCCTTTATCGCGGCCGGCTGCTGAATATCTCCTTCACCCGGGATTCCTTTACCTGCCAGATTCTGGAGGGAGAAGGGCTCAGCCTGAAGGTACGCGGTACGGTTTACGAAGTAAATGACCGCCTGACTGTTCCGCTGGCTTAACGAAGCTATGATACAAAAAAACGGCTGCGACAGCAAGGAGAGCTGCCGCAGCCGTTTTTCCTATTTTCTTTTTTTTTCCGGATTCCGGAATACCAGGAATTTGCTCAGAATATAGTTTCCCACCGTCACAATTACCTGAACGAAAATTTTCGCGATTTTGTCATTCAGCCCGCATACGGTGACCATCAAAAACATACAGCCCATATCGAGCAGCAGCGTCGTCACCCTGGAGCCGTAAAACGCCGCGGCTTCCTTTAACCGTTCCTCGTTTTCACTCTCAAATACATATTTCCGGTTGGTGAAATAGGCAAAGGTCACCGCCGCAATCCACGAAAGGATATTCGCCGCCTGCAGCTGGATCGGTGAATCGGGATTCAGGAAGGTGAATACACAGCCGTAATACACCGCCATGCTGACCACGGTGGTCAAACCGCCCACGATTAGATAATTGATGATCTCCTTATACTTCTGATACAATTCCTTTAGCTGTCCCATAGCTGCTCCCTTTATTTCAGTTTTTGTTCAAAATACTGCTGTACCGCTGTCAGAGACGGCAGGATGCACACCGCCAGCTGTTCCATCTCCTGCGTCGGTTCTGCCAGATCCGGCACCATGATCGGCCGCATTCCCGCCCGGTAGGCTGCGCGGATCCCGTTGTAGGAGTCCTCAATCACATATACATTTTCAGGAAAGGTGTCCAGCATCGCACAGGCCTTCAAAAAAATGTCCGGCTCTGGCTTGCTTCTGGCCACCATGTCCCCACAGACCACCTGGGAGAAATAGGACAGCAGGCCGCCCTCCTCCAGTTCTCTGCACACAACCTCTCTTCGGGTAGACGAAGCCACCGCCGTCCGGATCCCCTGTTCCTGCAGAAAGGTTAAAAGCTCCCTTATCCCCGGCTTCTGTTTCAGCTTTCCTCCGGCTGCCCGCTCATGAAACAGGGCTGCCATCTCCTGCTTGTACTCATCATAGGGAAAGCTCTTCCCATACCGATTCTGAAAAATCCGGCGGCTTGTCGCAGAATTTACCCCCAGGCATTCTTTGCAGGTTTCTTCAATGTCGGCTATCCCGTGTCTGTCCGCAACCGTCTTCCAGGTTTCCATTACCAGTGCTTCCGAGTCAAAAATGACCCCATCCATGTCAAATATCACTGCGTCCACTGTTGTTTCCTTACCTTTCCTCCTGAAATCTTAAACCCTCTGTTACCCATTTTAACAGCTTCACCCCGGAAAAACAAGAGGAAAGGCAAGCTGCCTCCCCTCTGTCTGCAAGGTGTTTTTTATTCGTTGGTCATCTCCAGGTCCTCTTTGGAAATCACGCGCATTTTTTTCCGGTTCATCAGGTCATAGAGCACCGGTACCACAAAAAGGGTCAAAAGCGTAGCGTAAATCAGGCCGCCGATGCACACCAGGG
>JAHZHG010000096.1:0-2375 GCA_019420425.1 Clostridiales bacterium | reverse complement strand
CCGATGCCCATCACCATCACGGCAAGGCCCATAATCGTGGTAATCGAGGTCATCAGGATCGGACGCATACGGGTCACGCCTGCCTCCACGATAGCCGCCCGCTTCTTCCAGCCCTCCATGCGGAGCTGATTGATGTAATCTACCAGCACAATACCGTTGTTTACAATGATGCCGCTCAGCATGATGAAGCCCAGCATGGCAATAACGCTGATCTCCATATCTGCAATCAGCAGAGCCAGCAGGCCGCCGGTGAAGGCCAGCGGGATGGTGAACATGATGATAAACGGAGATTTCAGGGACTGGAACTGCGCCACCATGATCATGTATACAAACACGATACCAAGCAGGAGCATCAGAACCAGCTGCTCCATGGACTCCATGATTGTCTCGTTCTCGCCGCCAAATTCCAGACGAATTCCCGGTGCGTCAAAGCTTTCCAGCGCCTTCTCTGCCTCATCCGTAACCAGGGTGACGTTATAGCCGTCGGCAATGCCTGCAGTTACGGTCAGATATCTGGCCTGGTTCTCCCGGTTGATGGAAACCGGGGTTTCCTTCTCCTCGATCCGGGCAATATCGCCGATCTTCACCTGCTTTTCACTGCCCTCCTGATCGGTCACGGTGATTTCCAGCTGCCGGATTTCCTCCGGGGTCAGCTCTGCCACAGCGTCTGACCGCACCGTAATGTCATACTCGTTTCCGTCAAAGGTTACGGAGGTGGACGACTGCTCTGCTGTCATGGCCGAGCTGATTTCCATATATACCTGAGCGACCGTCAGTCCCTCGCGCATAGCCGCCTCTTTATCTACCGCGAAATGGATTTCCGGATTCGTCTCTTCGATTCCGTCGGAAACCTCCGTCGTTCCCTCCACGGTTTCCAGCACGGCTGCCACATCTCTGGCTGCCTGGGTAAGTTCATCCAGGTCATCGCCGAATACGTTGATGCTGATTCCGCTGCCGCCCAGCATACTGGAAGTGCCGGACATCGCTGAGCTGGAGGTGCTTACCGTGCAGGCCAAATCTGCGCAGAGACGCTCAACATCCGCCTCAATCTCCGCACTGGAACGCTCGGCCTTCTCATCCAGCATGGCGTACATGGTTACGGTCTGATTTTCGGAGGCGGAACCGCCCATCATACTCATGACGCTGCTGCCTCCTGCCATCGCGCCTACATTCTCTACTTCTTCAATAGACTGTACACGTTCCATAACCGCGTCAGCCATCTCGGTCATCTCCGCAAAGGTCGCATCCTCCGGCATCTCGATATTGATGCTCAGCTGCGGCATACTCATATCCGGCATAAAGGAAAAGCCTTTCTGAATCGTTGCGTAAACGCTGAACACCAGAAGGCCCAGAGCCAGGATCAGCACCACCGGTTTAAACCGCAGCGCCAGCTTCAGCAGCGCTTTGTAGCCGGAAAGGAACCTGTCGAACAGCCGGTGCTTCTTTTCCCGGGTATTTTTCAGCATACCGGAAGCCATAGCCGGAACCAGGGTCAGCGCGATAATCAGGCTGGCGATCAGGGTGTAGCCCATCGTCAGCGCCATATCCACGAACAGCTGTCTGGTAATCCCTTCCACAAACACGATGGGTACAAACACGCAAATCGTGGTCAGCGTGGAGGCCGTAATGGCTCCCGCCACCTGGGAGGCTCCGGAAATTGCCGCCTTTATCGTGGATACGCCCTTGCTCTTCAGGCGATAAATATTCTCTATCACTACGACTGAGTTATCCACCAGCATACCTACGGATATCGCCAGCCCGGACATGGAAATAATGTTCAGGGAGATGCCGGAAAAATACATCAGTACAATTGCAAATACAACACTGATGGGGATGCTGCACAGGGTAATGAAGGTGGGACGCAAATCCTGCAGAAACAGGAACAAAACGATCACGGCGAACAATGCGCCCAGCAGCAGGTTCTGCATGATGGAATCAACGATCATGTAGATATAATCCCCCTGATCCATCAGTGTGATAAACTCCAGCCCCTCATACTGTTCCTGAAGCTCTTCAAAGCGCTTGACGATATTTTGGGATACCTTGGCCGTCGCGTAGTCGGACTGCTTGGAGAAGGAAAGCACAATGCCGTCTTCCCCATTAATCTTGGCATAGGTTTCTCCCGAGTTGTCGGACATATAGACATCGGCCACATCCTTCAGATATACCGGATCGACTCCCTCTATGCCCGGATCCATCAGCAGCAGATTCTGGATTTCCTCCAGGGAGGCCAGCTCATCGCCTACGCTCACCAGGTAAGAAATGCCCTCCTGCTCCACGTAACCGGCAGGCATGGAGAAATTTTCTGCCGTCAGCAGATTGGATACCATATCCATGGTCACTATACCGCTCACATCTGCGCTGCTGTAGGCCTG
>JAHZHG010000095.1 GCA_019420425.1 Clostridiales bacterium | reverse complement strand
GAAAAGAGCAGCACATCACCATCACCTCCGGATCCAACATGTCCGATGACGAGATCGATAAGGCAGTAAGAGAGGCAGCCGAGTACGAGGCACAGGATAAGAAGAGAAAAGAAGCCATCGATGCCAGAAACGATGCCGACGCGATGGTATTCCAGACCGAGAAGGCCATGGAAGAGGTTGGAGACAAGATCGATGCGGCAGATAAGTCTGCGGTTGAGGCAGATCTGAAGGCATTAAAGGATCTGATTGCCGCTACTCCGGCAGAGGATATGAGCGATGCCCAGGTGGCAGACTTAAAGGCAGCCAAGGAAAAACTGATGGAGAGTGCACAGAAGCTCTTTGCCAAGATTTATGAGCAGGCACAGGGAGCGGCAGGAGCAGCAGGCGCGGCAGGAGCAGGCCCGGATATGGGCGGCTATCAGCAGGCGGGCGGCCAGCCGGATGACGACGTAGTAGACGGAGACTACCGGGAAGTTTAAAAATAAGTAAAATAGAATTCCTCTTGCGGCAGATTGTGTAAGTGACAGCATTTCCATACGCCGCAGTGCGATTCTGAGCCAAATGGGGGGAGCGTAATACGCCTCCCGTTTTGGCTGTCAGCAAATAGAAGGGTGAATGAGTATGGCGGAGAATAAGCGGGACTACTACGAAGTCCTCGGTGTGGATAAAAATGCAGACGATGCCGCGCTGAAAAAGGCATATCGTGTACTGGCAAAAAAATATCACCCGGATATGAATCCGGGTGACGCAGAGGCAGAAAAGAAATTCAAAGAAGCCTCGGAGGCGTATGCAGTGCTGAGCGATCCGGAAAAGCGCAGACAGTATGATCAGTTTGGCCATGCAGCCTTTGAGCAGGGCGGCGCGGGAGGAGCAGGCGGCTTCGGCGGCTTTGACTTCAGCGGCGATATGGGCGACATTTTCGGCGATATCTTCGGCGATCTGTTTGGCGGCGGCAGAAGCCGCAGGAGCAGCAATGGCCCGATGCAGGGCGCAAATTTAAGCGCCAGGGTGCAGATTACCTTTGAGGAAGCGGTATTTGGCTGCGAGAAGGAGCTGGAGCTGAATCTGAAGGACGAGTGCGTTACCTGCCATGGAACGGGTGCAAAGCCGGGAACCTCTCCGGAAACCTGCCCGAAGTGCGGCGGAAAAGGACAGGTGGTATATACCCAGCAGTCTATGTTCGGCATGGTCAGAAACGTTCAGGCATGCCCGGACTGCCATGGCACAGGAAAGATCATCAGGGACAAGTGTCCGGACTGCCGCGGCACAGGCTATACGAGCAGCCGCAAGAAGATTCAGGTAACCATCCCCGCAGGTATCGACAACGGCCAGAGCATCCGCATCCGCGGAAAGGGAGAGCCGGGGACGAACGGCGGCCAGAGAGGAGACCTGCTGGTAGAGGTTGTAGTGGCCAGACATCCGGTATTCCAGCGTCAGGATATGGATATCTACTCTACTGTGGGGATCAGCTATGCACAGGCGGCCCTGGGCGGCGACGTGCGGATCAGTACGGTTGACGGCGACGTGATCTATACGGTCAAGGCGGGAACCCAGACCGATACGCGGGTGCGCTTAAAGGGCAAGGGAGTACCCTCGCTCAGAAACAAAAATGTGCGCGGCGACCATTACGTGACTCTGGTCGTAAAGGTTCCGACCAGACTGAACGAGGAGGCAAAGCGTGCGCTGCGTGAGTTTGACATGGCCACCGGAAACAGCCTGAATCAGGAAAATGAAGCCGGACAGAAAGAAAAACCAAAGAAAAAAGGATTTATGGATAAACTAAAAGAAACATTTGAGGATTAACAGAGCCGGTAAAAAATCAAGTCCAGGAGGAAAAAGGCATGTGTACTGCAGCAACCTATCAGACAAAGGATTTTTACTTCGGCCGCACGTTGGATTACGATTTTTCCTTTGGAGAAGAGGTGACGGTGACTCCGCGCAGCTATCCGTTCCGCTTCCGTTACCTGGGAGTACTGAACAGGCACTACGCAATGATTGGTATGGCGCATGTCGCAGAGGACTATCCCCTTTACTATGAAGCGGTGAATGAAAAGGGGCTGGGGATGGCCGGGCTGAACTTTGTGGGAAATGCAGACTATAAGGCAGAAGCGCCGAACCGGGACAATGTGGCACAGTTTGAGTTTATTCCGTGGATGCTGAGTCAGTGCGCCACGGTAAAGGAAGCGAGGACGCTGCTGGAGAGAATCAACCTGGTGAACACTCCGTTCAGCGGGAATATGCCGCTGGCTGAGCTGCATTGGCTGATTGCTGACCGGGATGAGTCCATAACCGTGGAATCCGTGAAAGAGGGAATACGGGTCTATGACAATCCGGTGGGTGTGCTGACCAATAATCCGCCGTTCAATGAGCAGCTGTTTCAGCTGAATAATTATATGCAGCTGTCTGCCAGGGATCCGCAGAACCTTTTCGCCGCCGGGCTGCCGCTGCACACATATGGCCGCGGAATGGGCGCGCTGGGCCTTCCGGGAGATCTGTCCTCCCAGTCGCGCTTTGTACGGGCTGCTTTTGTGAAAATGAATTCCGTTTCCGGAAATACGGAGACAGAAAGCGTCAGCCAGTTTTTCCATATCCTCGGCGCCGTTGACCAGCAGCGGGGCTGCTGCGTGGTGGAAGACGGAAAATATGAAATCACGATTTATACCTCCTGCTGCAATGCGGACAGAGGGATTTATTATTATACCACCTATGATAACCATCAGATTACGGCGGTGGACATGCATAAGGAGGAGCTGGACGGCTCCTGCCTGGCCAGATATCCGCTGATTAGAGGCGAACAGATTAACATGCAGAACGGAAAGAAATAGAGCAGTGGGGAAAAGCGGGAAATCTCACAGGGGTTTCCCGCTTTTTGCTTGCATGCCCGTTTTCTTTATGATAGTATAATCGGAGGAATTATTGTAAACGGCAGGAAAGGATGACGAAAACGAGATGAGATGGAATAAATTCACGCTGAAAACCCGCTCTGAGGTGGAGGATATCGTGATTTCCACGCTGGCCGAGGCCGGTGTGGAGGGCGTGGAGATTGAGGATAAGGTACCGCTGACCGAGAGGGACAAGGAGCAGATGTTCGTGGACATTATGCCGGACGGCCCGGAGGACGACGGGGTGGCATACCTGAACTTTTATGTGGAGGAGGGTGAGCCCACCGAGGAGCTGCTGGCGCGGGTGCGCGAGGAGCTGGAGGAGCTGCGCCTGTTTGTGGACATCGGGGAGGGCACGATCACCCACTCCATGACCGAGGACAAGGACTGGGTGAACAACTGGAAGGAGTATTTTCATCAGTTCTATGTGGACGATATCCTGATCATCCCCTCCTGGGAAGAGGTAAAGGCAGAGGATGAGGGCAAAATGATCATTCACATTGACCCCGGCACAGCCTTTGGCACGGGAATGCATGAGACCACGCAGCTCTGTATGCGCCAGCTGAAAAAATACGTGACCGGAGATACGGAGCTTCTGGATGTGGGAACCGGAAGCGGCATCCTTTCCATCGTCGCCCTGAAGCTGGGAGCAGCCCATGCGGTAGGAACGGATCTGGATCCCTGCGCGATTTCCGCAGCAAAGGAAAATCTGGAGGCCAACCAGATTCCGGAAGGCAAAATGGAGGTTATGATCGGAAATATCATCGACGACAAAGCCGTTCAGGATGCCGTGGGCTACGAAAAATACGACATTGTTACCGCCAATATTCTTGCCGATGTCCTGGTTCCCCTGACCCCGGTGATCGTGCATCAGATGAAGCCGGGAGCGGTCTATATCACCTCAGGCATCATCGAGGAAAAAGAGAACGTGGTGACCGAAGCGGTGAAGGCCGCCGGCCTGGAGGTTGTGGAGGTCACGCATCAGGGCGAGTGGGTCAGCGTGACGGCGAGGAAAAACTGACCATGTACCATTTTTTTGTTTCTCCCGATCAGATCGGGAAAGATCAGATTGAGATTATCGGAACGGACGTGAACCACATCCGCAATGTCCTGCGCATGGCGCCGGGCGAGGAGATTACCGTCAGCACAGGCAGCGATGAGCAGGAATACCGCTGCGCCATACGTACGCTGGAGGAGGACCGGATCGTTGCGGATATCCGCTGGTGTGAGGCGGCCGGCCGGGAGCTTCCGGCAAAGCTGTATCTGTTCCAGGGCCTGCCCAAGGCGGACAAGATGGAATTCATCATTCAAAAGGCGGTGGAACTTGGTGTCCACCAGATCATTCCGGTATCTACAAAGCGGGCGGTTGTGAAGCTGGATGCGAAAAAAGAGGCATCCAAGCTGAAGCGGTGGAATGCCATCGCAGAGAGCGCGGCCAAGCAGTCCAAACGGCAGATCATTCCGGAGGTGTCTCCGGTAATGAGCTTTAAAGAGGCAGCCGCCTTTGCAGAAGCGCTGGACCACCGGCTGATTCCCTATGAGCGGGCAGAGGGGATGGCGTATACCCGCGCCTGCCTTCAGGCGGTGCGGCCGGGAGATTCTGTGGGCATATTTATCGGGCCGGAGGGCGGCTTTGAACAGGAAGAAATCGAGCTGGCAAAGCGCCATGGCATACAGGCAATTACGCTTGGCAAACGGATACTTCGGACAGAGACAGCGGGAATGGCGCTGGTCTCCGTGCTGATGTTCCAGCTGGAGGAATAATCATGGAAGCATATCTGGACAATTCAGCCACCACCCGGTGTTCGGACGGGGTGTGCGAGATTATAATGAAAACAATGAAGACGGATTTTGGCAATCCCTCTTCCAAGCATATGAAGGGCGTGGAGGCTGAACGTTATCTGAAGACCGCTGCCTCACAGATCGCCAGGACGATGAAGGTAAAAGAAAAGGAAATCTACTTTACCTCCGGAGGAACAGAGTCAAATAACTGGGCGCTGATCGGCGGAGCCATGGCCAACCAGAGGGCAGGAAAGCACATCATCACCACGGCCATTGAGCACGCGGCGGTGATCCAGCCCATGCTGTATCTGGAGGAGCTGGGCTTCCGGGTGACCTATCTGCCGGTGGACCAAAAAGGACAGATCAGCCTAGATCAGCTGTCCGAGGCGCTGAGCGACGACACGATTCTGGTATCCACCATGTATGTCAACAACGAGATGGGCGCCGTTCAGCCGATCGAGGAAATCGGCCGCAGGATAAAGCAGAAAAATCCAAAGATTCTCTACCATGTGGATGCAATTCAGGCCTACGGCAAGTACCGGATTTATCCCAAAAAGCTGAATATCGATCTGCTGTCCGTAAGCGGGCATAAGATTCACGGCCCCAAGGGCAGCGGCTTTCTGTATATCGATGAAAAGGCAAAGGTGCGTCCGCTGATCCTGGGCGGAGGCCAGCAGAACGGTATGCGCTCCGGTACGGACAATGTGCCGGGAGCCGCAGGGCTTGGCCAGGCCGCCGCAGAGGCATATACGGACTTTGAGGAAAAGATCGACAGACTGTATGAGAACAAGGCCTTTTTTATAGAAGGAATCCGTCAGCTGCCGGTGGAGGCGGTGGTCAATACCGTTCCCGGCAGGGAGAGCGCGCCGCATATTGTAAACGTGAGCTTCCCGGGTGTGCGCAGTGAGGTACTGCTTCACGCGCTGGAGGAGAGAGGCGTATACGTTTCGTCCGGCTCGGCCTGCTCCTCCCACAAAAAGCTTCCGGTAAGCACGGTGCTCACGGAGATCGGTTTATCTAAGGAGCTGCTGGAGTCTGCGGTGCGGTTCAGCTTTTGCCCCGAGACAACCAGAGAAGAGATGGAATATGCCCTTGGCGTTCTGGGAGAGCTGCTGCCCATGCTGCGCAGATACGCCCGCCATTAGGAGGAAAAACGATGACATTTAAAACCTTTTTGATTAAATATGGAGAGATTGCGATAAAGGGAAAAAACCGCCATCTCTTTGAAGACGCCCTGGTACGCCAGATCCGTCACGCGGTAAAGGGTCTGGACGGAGAGTTTTATGTGCATAAGGAGCAGGGCCGGATATATGGGGAATGTGAGCGGGAGTACGATTACGATGAGGTGATCGGCGCCCTGCAGAATGTATTCGGCATTGTGGGAATCTGCCCGGTAATGAAAACAGAGGGTCAGGGCATTGAACAGCTGGGCAGGGATGTGGTCGCCTTTTTACAGGAGGTTTATGATACGCACGGACAGACCTTTAAGATGCATGTCCGTCGTGCCAGAAAGAACTATCCGATTGAATCCATGGAGGCCAACGCGATCCTGGGCGGATACGTGCTGGACGCGTTCCCGGATATGCGGGTGGACGTGCATGAGCCGGAGCTGAACGTACATGTGGAGATCCGGGAGAGCATATACATTTATTCCAAGATCATTCCCGGCCCGGGAGGAATGCCGGTGGGCACAAACGGCAAGGCCATGCTGCTGCTTTCCGGCGGCATTGACAGTCCGGTGGCCGGATATATGATTTCCAAACGGGGAGTCAAGCTGGACGCCACATATTTCCACGCTCCGCCCTATACCAGCGAGCGGGCAAAGCAGAAGGTCATTGACCTGGCAAAGGAGGTGGCGCGCTATTCCGGGCCGATTATGCTCCATATAGTCAACTTTACGGATATCCAGCTGTACATCTACGACCAGTGCCCCCATGACGAGCTGACGATCATCATGCGCCGGTATATGATGAAGATTGCCGAGCACTTTGCCAATGAGACAAAATCCTTGGCGCTGATCACCGGAGAGAGCATCGGACAGGTGGCAAGCCAGACCATGCAGAGCCTTGCAGCCACCAACGAGGTCTGTGAAATGCCGGTATTCCGGCCGCTGATCGGTATGGACAAGCAGGAAATCGTAGAGATTGCAAAAAAGATCGGCACCTTTGAGACGTCGATCCTGCCCTTTGAGGACTGCTGCACGATTTTTGTCGCCAAGCATCCGGTGACAAAGCCAAATCTGAACGTGATCCGAAAATCAGAGCAGAAGCTGAATGAAAAGATTGATGAGCTGGTAAAGACAGCGATTGAGACGACAGAAAAAATCTGGGTGGATTAGTGCAGAAAAAGAAACGCTGCCTTTTCCGGTGAGAAAAGACAGCGTTTCCGCAGAATCATGATTAGATCAGATAGGGCTTCAGGGCTTCCAGGATGGTGTCCACGTCGTCCTCTGTATGAATGTTCAGGTCGATCGGTTTGGACAGATCCAGGCTGAAGATACCCATGATGGACTTTGCATCGATCACATATCTTCCGGATACCAGATCAAAATCATAATCAAATTTTGTGATGTCATTTACAAATGATTTTACTTTGTCGATAGAATTTAAGGAAATCTGTACGGTTTTCATATGGATTACCTCCCAAATAAGTTTAATTAATGTACACCATCATATTACCGTCTGCCCCTGGAAAAGTCAAGACGAAAAGGGACGAAGAAAACGGCGGTTATTCGTGAATATGCCTAAAAATTGGCAAATGGAGAGGAAGAAACAGCATGACAGGAAGGAAGGCAGCCCTGCATAATCTGGGCTGTAAAGTAAATGCATATGAGACAGAGGCCATGCAGCAGCTGCTGGAGGAGGCCGGCTATGAGATCGTGCCCTTCGCTCCCGGGGCGGATGTTTACATCATCAATACCTGTACAGTAACCAATATGGCTGACCGCAAATCCCGGCAGATGCTCCACCGGGCCAAAAAGATGAATCCCGATGCCATTGTGGTCGCCGCCGGATGCTACGCCCAGGCGTCGCCCGAAGAAGCCAAGGCGGATCTGTCTATCGATCTGGTAATTGGCAATAATAAAAAGAAAGACCTGGTTGCCCTGCTGGAGGAGTTCAGGGAAAAGCGGGAGTGCCTGTCGGAAAAAAGCCTGTGCGATATGACCCACATGCATGAGTATGAGCCCCTGGGCATCAGCCGCACGGCTGAGCATACCCGGGCCTATATCAAGGTGCAGGATGGCTGCAACCAGTTCTGCAGCTACTGTATTATTCCCTACACCAGGGGAAGGGTACGCAGCCGCAGCGAGGAAGATATTTACCGGGAAATCGTTCAGCTGTCCAAAGGCGGCTACCAGGAGGTGGTGCTGACCGGCATCCATTTAAGCTCCTATGGCGTGGATACAGGCAGCAGCCTGCTCGCCCTGATCCGCAGGATCCATGGGATCGAGGGCATAAAGCGTATCCGCTTAGGATCCCTGGAGCCGGGAATCATCACAGAAGCGTTCGCCGGGGCTTTGTCCTCCATGGAGAAGATCTGCCCCCATTTTCACCTTTCCCTGCAGAGCGGCTGCGATGCCACGCTGGCGCGGATGAACCGACGCTACACGGCAGGCGAGTATCAGGAGAAATGCCGGATCCTGCGGAAACACTTTGCCGATCCTGCGCTGACAACGGACGTGATCGTCGGCTTCCCCGGCGAGACGGAGGAAGAATTTGACCAGACTGTCCGTTTCCTGACGGAGATCGCTTTCTACGAGACCCATATCTTCAAATATTCCCGGAGAAAAGGGACAAAGGCTGACCGCATGGAGGGGCAGGTGCCGGAGCAGATAAAGACAGCGCGAAGTGAGAAGCTGCTGGCATTGGATGAGATAAACCGCAGAGCGTATGAGGAGAGGTTCATGGGAAAGCCGGTGGAAATCCTATTGGAAGAGGAAATTTTTGCCGAAGGCAGACCCTGGCTGGTAGGGCATACCCGGGAATACATTAAGGCTGCCCTGCCGAAGGAGATGGGGAGGCAGGGAGAAATCGTTTCGGCGATTCTCGACGGTAGTCTTAAA
>JAHZHG010000094.1 GCA_019420425.1 Clostridiales bacterium | reverse complement strand
TCGAATACACCATGGCAGGCGGCGGACTCTCCTGGACTCAGCCCTGGTTTGCCTATGTGTTCCTGCCCATCGGCGTGCTGGCGCTCATCGGCGGCATCATCCTGCTGGTAACGTCCCAGAAGGGCGGACAGGGGGCTCCGGCACCTGCCGGCGCTGCCGCAGGTATGGGATCTGGAAAAGCGCCTGCAAGAGGCGGCCGCGGCCCTGTGGAAAAACGGGCTGTGCTGCGCGGCGTGACAGGAAAATACTCTGGCCAGAGCTTTGACCTGTTAAAGGGCAAGGTGGTCATCGGCCGAGACCCGGCAACCTGTAACATCGTATTCGATAAAAACACGCCGGGTATCAGCGGGCGGCACTGCCAGGTAGTCTACGACCCGAATGAAGACTGCTTTATCATCACCGATCTGGGATCGTCCTACGGCACGTTCCTGGGCAACGGCAAAAAGCTGACGGCGAATGTGGCGGAAAAATTGTCGACCGGGGACACCTTCTACCTGTGCGACAACGCCAACCGGTTTGTGGTGAGCAAGGAGTAACCCGTTATGGCAGGGTATTGTTTAAAAAACGGAAGAATCCAGGAAGCGTGGGGAGAGGACGCCGCCGGCCGGGAACTGGCGGCTGTCTTCCACCTGACTGCAGACGGTGAAATGAAAGAACTCCACGAGTTCCCGGCGCTGTCGGAAGGTGAAGGGGCGCTGGCGTATGCAGGTGAGTTCTACATTGAACCCCTGGAAGTACAGATTGAATTTCTAAAAGCGGCCAATGCAGAAAAATGGCTGGAGGCGCTGCTCTTGCGGCATGTCGACCGGGTGCGGCAGGTATCGGAGGAACTCTTTGTCATAGCTGAGATAAAATCGTTTGGAGCATGAATGCAACGGACGCGATGGGGGATATTTTGTTCTTTGCCCTTGGAGTATGTTTGTTTCTCTTCGGAATCATTTTGGCATTCTGTCGGACTGTACGGTCAAAGCGTCGCTGCCGGAGAAGAGTGAACGCCGTCATCTGCGATGTGGACGTCAGCTGGACAGACGACGATTTCACCGATTTCTTCATTATCAACTATAAATACCATCCGGTCTACCAGTACACATTGGATGGACAGGAGTATCGGGTAGTATCCCGGGTAGAGTATTCCAAAAAGGACGAAATCAAAGTCGGTAGTTATGAGGTGCTCTTTGTGGATGAAAAGAATCCCCGGTACTTTTCCTGCCCCTCTGAGAATAGGGAACGTGTAATCAGCGCCCTTATCTGGTCTGTGCTGGGAGTTGCCTTTGCACTTTTTCCTTTAGTGGGCTGGGGCGGGTGGATCGGGTTTCTGGTGGCGCTGGGATTGCTCCTGCTGGGTGATCTGTGTTACGATGCCTGGTCCAAAAATCGGAAGGAGTGACTGTATTTTGCTATCAAAATACATCGTTTTATACTTAAAATACATTGCTTGAGGAGGTGGGAGAATGAATCCGGAACGTGTTTGTTATGGCTGTTTCGCGGAAAAAGAACCGGGGATTCCATGCCCCCGATGCGGATTTAATGAGAACGACGAGCAGCCCTATCTTGCGCTGCCCCTGGGTACGATCCTAAACGGGAGATATCTGGTAGGAAAGGTGCTTGGCATTGGCGGGTTCGGTATCACCTATCTGGGATACGACCTGACACTGGAGATCAAGGTTGCGATTAAAGAATATATGCCCTCCGCCCTGGCCACAAGGCATCCGGACCACTATAGTGTGGCGCTGACCGGACGGGTGGAGGAGGATTACCAGTACGGTATGGAGCGCTTTTTGGATGAAGCGAAGATCCTTGCCAAGCTGCAAAACACCCCGCATATCGTATCGGTGCAGAACTATTTCAAAGAGAACGGCACCGCATACTTTGTGATGGAGTACATAGACGGTATGAGCCTGAAAGCCTACCTGGCAAAAAACGGGGATAAGATCCCCTATAACCAGGCGATTGCCATTCTGCAGCCGATCATGGAAGCGCTGGTTCAGGTGCATGCGCTGAACCTCCTGCACCGGGACATCAGCCCGGACAATATCTATATCACATCCAAAGGCGAAAGCCGTCTGCTGGATTTCGGCGCGGCGCGGTTCGCACTGGGGGACGGCAAGAGCGTGTCGGTCATCTTAAAACATGGCTACGCGCCGGAGGAACAGTATTCCAGCCACGGCAATCAGGGACCGTGGACGGATGTTTACGCCATGGGCGCTACCCTGTACCGCTGCATTACCGGGCAGCTTCCGCCAGATTCGGTGGAACGGATCCATGGGGATACCATGAAAAGGCCGTCGGAGCTGGGGTTCCGTATTCCGGCTAATGTGGAAAACGCCATCATGAAAGCGTTGGCGGTAAAAACCGAGGATCGTTTCCCCAATATGGAGGCATTCATCGGGGCACTGAACGGGCGCGTTTCCGTACAGGATCAGGTGGCGGCCAGCATTAGCCAGCGCACCCAGGCTACCGCTTACAGGCAGGAAGGCTACGGGCAGACTGCCTATCAGCAGCCCGCCTATAACGGCGGGGGTGCTGCGGCAGGAAAGCCCTCTGCGTTCTCCCGGTTCCTTTCCTATATGAAAGCCAATCCGGTGGTTGCCTGGGTTTCCGGCGGTGGGCTGCTGGCGGTGATCGCCCTTTGTATTATCCTTCCTATCGCGCTTTCCGGCGGAGGGGAAAAAAGGCCGACAGGAGGGGGCGGCGGTGGGAATACGCCTGTCATCAGCCAACCTACGCCTGTCATCAGCCAACCGCAGACGAGTAATCCGGAACCGACAACAGACCCAGAGCCTACTACAGAACCTCCAGCGGAAATGGTGGCGCAGGATCTTGGCATCCTCAACGCTACGATTGAGATCCCGTCGGATTATACGAGGGTTGAGGAGGAGACGATTTTTATCAATGAGGCTAAAGGCTGCGGTATGATGATGGTTTATCTTTGGAACATTGACGGACCACCCATCTACTCCCTTGCCGATGTGGAATCCCAGAGAGAAGCTATTGCCGCCAACCTGATGCAGAACCTGTTTGAAGTTTCGGATTATCAGATCCTTGCTGCCGGACCCGATCAGGTGGGAAGCGCAGGCGCCTATCAAATCTATCTTGAAGGCACCGACAGCGAAGGCGTCTCCAACGAAGTGGTCATTATGGCGGTGGAGGGGTATGATTTCGGCTGTTATTTCATCATCACGAGCTATCCCAAGGGGGACAAAGCCGCCGAAGCGGAAATCCATTCCATCATCCAGTCCTTTGAGAGCAACGGTGCGCCGGAGACAACGTACAAGATGTACTATGGCTCTAAGAGCGGCGTCAAGGTGATTGTGGACGATGCCGTGGCAGCAGGACGCGTGATGGACACGACTGTTAACCTGGGAGAGGCCGGAGCGGTGGCCGAATTGGTTATTTACCCAACGGACGCGGCAATGGAAGCCGGCTTTGGGAGCGCTACGCCGGACAGCGGGATTGTGGAAATAGGGAATGCCGGCCAGCTGGGAATGAGCAGCCCGGAGGAGGTCTTGCAGTTTCAGAGAGACGTGGCGTCTAGCGCGGGCGTTTCCGTAGGTGAAACATACACGTCGCAGTTGGGCGGTGTGGAATGGCTGTGCATGGATTGGACCATGAATGAATTTACGTTCAGTGTTGCCTCCGCCATGATCGACGGCAAGTGTTACGCTGTTAGCTGCATGTGCAACAGCTCCAACAAAGATGCGGTTGTCGCTTTGTATCAACAGGCCATGGCGTCCGTCCGTGCATGGGAGGGATAACCAGCATGGAAGATCTTATTCTAATTCTCGTTCTGAGCGGCATCGGCCTTGTCACGCTTCTGGTTTCCGTCTGGCTGTTCTACAGGAAGAAAAGAAAAACGACGGAGAAGAAGAGAGCCTGCACGGCGGAATGCCGGGCGGCCATTGTGGACGTGGGAAACTATCACGCCAGAAACAAGCACCGCATGCTGAAAGCCGCAGGGGGTGTTTCCGCGGCGCACTTTCTGAGCGGAGCGGGCGGCACGGGAAGGCGGGCGGCCTCCCTCGGGGTGAAGATGGCGACGCTGGGACTCTACTATTATCCCGTGTACCGGTATACCTACCGGGGAGAGACCTATGAACAGATCGGCGATGTCCCGGCAATGGAGGAACAGGCCCGGAAAAAGGTGGGAACGGAGCTTACACTTTTTATCGATCCGGCCAAACCTACCAGCTTTTACTGCCTGGAGGAGGAAAAGGGTTACTTTCAGCAGCGCCTTGCTTACCTGATCGTCGCTCTTCTCGTCATTGCGGTTTTGATTATGATTGGAGTCATGTGGCTAACAATATAGCTTCAGTGCCTGCCGCAGCGAAACCTGCGGCAGGCGGTTTCCCTAAAAAAGATTGGTGCGGGCGGAAAGGAGGTGAAGCGTATGAATTTTGCAGAGTTTATTGCGTTTATTCTGATTGTATGCGCGATAACATATCCGCTTTTCGCGATATTTTTCGTGCTTGCCCACTTTTACAAGAAAAAGACGCAGAGAGGGAGCGGCTGCACGGTTTTTCTAAAAGCGACCGTCATCGAACCGCTGAGGATTCGGATCAAGCATTCCTACCATTATTTTATGATATACCAATACGAGTATATGGGCTACGTCTATCAAAAAAACACCGGCATCGATTTGGCCTATCATCAGGCGCAGAAGAAGATCGGAACTGAGGTGGAGATTTACATTGACCCATCTGATCCGGAAAAATACTTCTGTCCCGCCGATGTCAAGATGTATCGGATGATTCAGATCTGCCTTCTGTGCTGCGGGTGGCTTGCAATTGTGGGAACGCCCATCGCCTGTTTTATATTAGAGTATTTATATTAGAGTTATAGATTGCGACGATCCAAGACGCTGGGGCCGTATTCTGTTCGGTTTGTCTGGAGGAAAGGGAGAAACAGCCCTTGATTGAGGAGATGATGAATGTCTTTCCGTTCATTCTGGAAGAGCTGGGTATGACCGCGTTGATGGAAGTGGTTTTTCTGCTGTTGCGGGTGAAAGGCCGGGGCGCAAGTACAAAGAAGAGGAGTGAAACATGAACTTGGAACATATCTGCTATGGCTGCTTTCAGGAAAAGCCGGACGATTCCCCTGTCTGCCCCCACTGCGGGTTTAATGCGGAGGAGGAGCAGCCGTTTTTGGCGCTGCCCATGGGCGCACTGCTGAACGGCCGCTACATGACCGGAAAGGTCCTGGGCGTGGGCGGGTTCGGCATCACCTATCTGGGCTATGACCTGACGCTGGAGATTAAGGTAGCCGTCAAGGAATATATGCCCTCCGGTCTTGCTACCCGGCATTCCGATAAGTACAGCGTGGCACTGACCGGACGGGGCCAGGAGGATTATCAAAACGGCATGGAGCGCTTTTTAGAGGAAGCGCGGATCCTTGCCAAACTGCAGAATACGCCGAACATCGTGTCGGTGCAGAATTATTTTAAGGAAAACAACACGGCCTATTTCGTGATGGAATATATCGACGGCATGAGCCTGAAGGCATACGTTGCATCCCAGGGCGGGAAGATTCCCTATGACCAGGCGCTGACCATCCTGATGCCGGTGATGCAGGCGTTGACGCAGGTTCATGCCCTGAACCTGACCCACCGGGATATCAGCCCGGACAACATCTCCATTACCTCCAAGGGAGAGAGCAAGCTGCTGGATTTCGGCGCGGCCCGGTTTTCTATCGGAGATGAAAAAAGCGTGTCGGTCATCCTGAAACATGGCTACGCGCCGGAGGAGCAGTATTCCAGTAAGGGGAACCAGGGGCCGTGGACGGATGTATACGCCATGGGCGCCACCCTGTACCGCTGCGTGACCGGGGAGCTGCCGCCGGATTCCATCATGCGGGTCCATAACGATACGCTGAAAAAGCCCTCGGAGCTGGGCGTTCCCCTGCCTCCGCAGGTGGAACAGGCGATCATGAAGGCGCTCGCGGTAAAAGCGGAGGATCGTTTCTCCACCATGGAGGCCTTTATTGAAGGGATTACCGGGAAAACCCCGGCGTCTTTCCATCACCGTACCATGGCTGTGCCATCCGGTCAAACGGCTGCAGGTTCCGATGGAAAGCCGGGGCTTTGGACCAGATTCCGGCGGAGCCATATCGGGGTACAGATCACGGCGCTGGTGCTGTGCGTTGCTGTGCTGGGTCTGGGCGTCTGGGGAGCAGTAGCGGGGATCGGTGCGCTGACCGGCGGGAAAGCAGAGCCGGGTTCTTCTGACGGGCCATCTGGCACTCCTTTCGATATAACAGTGCAGGAACCCGAGGGCGTAGACGATGTCGCCTTGCAGGACTACGCTCAGGAGTATCTGAATATCACCATGGGGATCCCCCAGGGGTATGCAGAAACAGAGTCCGGCAGCGGAGCTTTTGCTTCATCGGATGGGAGCGCTACCCTGCAGGTGGGATTTTACGATAAGGCCGCCGGTTTTCCGGTGTATACCCTTTCTGATGTGGAGGAGAACGCGGAGAAATATGTCCAGTATTATATCGGCCTGCTGGAGAGCACCAATATCACAAAGCATGAGATCCTCAGCCGGGGTTACCGGGAGGGCAGTTCTTTGGACACCTACTTGATCCAGTTTTCTGCTACCGAAAGCGGAGGCACAACCATGGAATTTTTGGCGGCGTTCATCGAATGCCAGAATGGGTTTGGCTGCTACAATCTTATCGGCTCCTATCCTCAGGGGGATGAGAAGGCGCAGGCGGAAATCTTTGCAGCAATGGATTCCTTCCGAAGCAACGGTCCGGCGGGCACAATTTACCAGCGATTTTATGATGAAAATCTCCCGTTTCAATTCCTCTATTGGGAGGACGAGAGCGAGATTCAGTTTACTGTGCTCGGAGAAAGCCGGCTAAGGATGGAGAAAAGTACGGCTGCGGTTGGTGTGGAAGTGCAAAGTCAGCAGATAAGCGATACTTTCAATAAGGAAATCTGGATGGATGGTATTGCGGAAGTACTGGTCAAAGAATCTTTTCAACCGCGAAAAGAACGTTGGCAATACAAGAGCGGCGGAATTGACTGGATTGTTGATGAGTACACCTATACTGAAGATGACACCTATCTCAGCGTTTACGGCGGCGAGTACGGCGGCTTGGCGTTTGTGATTCTTATCAGTGCAGCAACAGAAGACGAGCTTTTCGACGGAATGCTGTTGGATGTGACCAATACGATTCGACCTGTGAAATAGATGACAGCCCCGTTTCCGGGGGAAAGGAGAAAAAAGTGCTGAGTCTAAAAAGAAATGTCAACTGTCCCCGCCGCATGGCTGTGTACGCCGTCTTTGACGTGCTGGACCGGATGGGCTGCCAATACGAGCAGGCGCTGGTCGGCGATATCAAGGCGGAGGCGAAGGTGCTGGGGCATACCAGTGAGTACGCCTTTGCCGTGACGGAACAGACCATCAACACATCGATCCTCCATGTTTCCATGCTCCGTCCGGCAAGCGGCCTGAGTGAGGAGGAAAAACAGCTGGCAGTACGTTATCTGGCAGACAGCGTACTGCAGCATATCGATGAGGTACAGGCTTTAGAATGAGGAGGAAGACGAGATGGCAAATGAATCGAGAGTATTCCGGCTGCCTGCCGGCATGAGTACCCAGGTGGTGGCAAACGCGGTGGAGGCGTTCCTTTCATCCGCTAAGGGGATGGAGGTACAGAGTGCCGAAACCACAGAAGGCTATGTGGTGCAGGGCCGTCAGGAAAAAGACGGCTGGAAGACCATTGCCGGCATGAGGATGGCTACGACGATGCAGATGATCCGGATGGATGACAACTTAAACGTCACCGTGGGTCAGGGCGAATGGTCGGATAAGATCGGCGCCGGCGCGCTGGGATGGTTTATCGCATGGCCGCTGGCGGTGACTGCCGGTGTGGGCGCCTACAAGCAGAAAAAGCTGCCGGAAGAGATTTTCCAGGTGATTGAGCAGTGCATCGTCTCCGGCGGCCGCTCGGTGGTGGTGCGAAACGCCGGGGCGGAACTGAACGCGGGTATGGTGGTTTGCCCCGCCTGCAAAACCCAGTGTGCGGCCGGCGCCAAATTCTGCAACAACTGCGGGGCGAAGCTGGAAAACAAATGCCCCCAGTGCGGGGCGGAGATACCGCCCGGAAGCCGCTTCTGCGGAGCACCGCTTTCCTCGCAGGGCGCTCCGGTGCGATAAAGGGAGGAGATTGCGTATGCGCAGGGAAAAAACCGCCGGGGCGGCAAAAAGGCGCATGGCTTTTCAGTATGCTGCTGGCGGTATGCCTGATGATCGCGGCCCTTCCCCTGTCCGTTTCGGCGGCGGGGGAATATGTGCCAGGGAACCCCCGCTGGTCGGGCTACCAAAACCAGGTGCAGTGGGGCCGGCCGGCAGGAGCGGCCTCCGGCGATAGCTTTGAATACGAGGCACAGCTGCTGCTGGGCGACGATGTGGTCGAGTCCAAGGCAGTGGAAATCGACACCTATTTGTTTTTCACAAACGATGTGGTGACGCGGCCGCAGGAGGAGTACACCATACGGGTGCGTGCCAGATGGATCATGATCGTGGGCGACCCGGACGGCCAGTATATGGTGGCGGACGTCGGAGAAGCCGAACCGCCCCATGAGCACAGCTATACCCAAAAGCACGACGCGGCACAGCACTGGTAGGAATGCTCCTGCGGCGAAAGGCTGAATGTGGCAAACCATATCTACGGCGATTGGAGAGAGACGAAGCCGGCCACCGAAACCGAGGCTGGTTCCAGAGAGCGTGACTGCACGGTCTGCGACTATG
>JAHZHG010000093.1 GCA_019420425.1 Clostridiales bacterium | reverse complement strand
AAAATCTTTTTAGAATTTTTCAAGGTTGTTTCACTGTTCAGTTTTCAAGGTTCTTATCTGCCGCTTTACTCTTTCTCGTCAGCAGCTTTGTTATAATATCATGTGTTCCAGATTTTGTCAAGCACTTTTTTAACTTTTTTCTTTCACACATTTGCTTCTTTTATTTTAGAAGCCCGCCGTCTTTCGCAGCGACGTGTTATATATTATCATCTCTTCCTATTTCTGTCAACTCCTTTTTTAATTTTTTTTAGCGAATTTTCAGCTTCTAAATCAGCTTTGGAATTTGCCTGGGATGAATGCCTGCTGTTTGCTATGATCTTTAGCTGTTCTGATTATCATTGCCTCTGTAGGCAGCATAAAAAGGAACAATAACAAAAAAAGACACCTCAGACCGCAAAAATCTAGCGTTTGCTGACAAATATGGAGGGATTACATGCTTCTTCTGCCATGCTAAAATTGAAGCATCAAACACAGGAGGTATTATCTTATGAAGAAGAAACTCGTTTTAGCCAGCCTGACGGCTGCAATGATGCTGGCAGCAGGCGGTACCGCGCTGGCAGCGGAAGGTTCCTACAGTACCATTGTTGAGGTTGAGGACTGGGGCGCAACAATCACCAAGGTAATCGTTGATCTGGGACAGGAGGTTTCCGGTGAAATTGATACCGATACCTTTTCTGTAGATGTCGCCAGAAGCGATTCCCGTCTTGAAACCCCGCTTTTGGAAAAGGGCAACCGCCGTGTAACCAGCGCTTACATTTCTGATGCAGATGGAAACGCAGCTGAAGCCGGTCAGTATGCCACTCTTGAGCTGGCTTATGGCCCGAATATTTCTCTTGGCAGTGCGCTTAACTATGCAGACGGACGCAATGTATGGATCGATTGTGACTATACGATTACCCAGGAAAAGGACATTGTAACGGATACGGTAACTGTTTCCGGTATTGTTGCAACTGAGCTTTCCCAGAGCCGCCGTCTTGAAATTGAAGATTTTACCATTAGTACCGGTACTTTCGGTGATGTAGAATATGCTTATGCCGACTATAAGCCGGAAAGCGACGGAGAAAAGCATCCTTTGATCATCTGGCTGCACGGCGGCGGAGAAGGCGGCACTGACGCAACTATTCCTCTGGCAGCAAACCGTGCGGTTAGCTTTGCTTCCGAAGAAACACAGCAGTACTTTGGCGGCGCTTATGTTCTGGTTCCCCAGGCTCCCACCAGATGGATGGATGGCTTTACCGGAAAGAGCGACGGAACTTCTATCTATAGCGAAAGCCTGATGGATCTGATCCAGAGCTACGTAGAAGCTAACCCGGATATCGATGCAAATCGCATATATGTTGGCGGATGCTCCAATGGCGGTTACATGACCATGCTTCTGATGCGTGACTATCCGGATTACTTTGCCGCTGCATATCCGGTATGCGAAGGTCTGAATGACAGCCTGGTTTCTGATGCCGACATCGAAATCTACAAGAACCAGAATATCTGGTTTGTTACCTCAGCAACCGACACAACCCTTGATCCCTTGGTAAATACCGTACCGACCTACGTTCGTCTTCGTGAAGCAGGCGCTGAAAATGTTCATTATACGCTCTTCCCGAACGTATCGGATGCTTCCGGACTGTACAGACAGGAAAATGATGCTCCTCATGAGTATGACGGACACTGGTCCTGGATCTATGTTTACAATGATCTGGTAACGGCGGATATCAACGGCGAGACCGTTCATCTGCTGCAGTGGATGGCTGATCAGAGCAAGTAATTCCAAATCACTCTCACGAATATGGAAGGTGCCGCCAAATCATTATGATACGGCGGCACCTTTTCTCTCCGATCGTTTCTTTCTTGTAGTTCCCAAGTATTTTTTATATAATGATTTTACCTACTATATACTGCATATTCAGGCAGCACAAGTTCCCGGGGAGGAGAAAACCACAATGAAAAAAACAATCGCACTGATTATGGGCGTTTTTCTCATCGCCTTTTTGCTTCTGCTTGGGCCAGATTTTGAGAAACCTCAGGAGGCGGATTCCGTAAATATCACATTTGTCTCCCCGTATGCCAATTCAGGATACTGGGGGCTCACTGCCAGCGGAATCCTCGATGAATGCAACAGCCAGGGAATAAATGTAAAATGTATCGGCTTTACCGAACCGGATACGGTTAAACAGATTCGTTATATCAAAAGTGCGATCTACGCCCACGTAGACGGGATTATCACTGCCGGCATAGAAAATTCGGAAGAGTTTCCCGAGGTACTGGAGATGGCCAGCGCCGCCGGAATCCCCGTGGTTCTG
The DNA here is from genome assembly GCA_019420425.1 of Clostridiales bacterium. Classification (GTDB taxonomy): domain Bacteria; phylum Bacillota; class Clostridia; order Lachnospirales; family Lachnospiraceae; genus JAHZHG01. The sequence continues at coordinate 6,533 of JAHZHG010000093.1, read as the reverse complement.
ATTGACTATGATATTCCGGAAAGCAACCGCCTCTGTTACATCGGAACAGACAATTATGAAGCCGGCTATCTTGCCGGAAGGGATATCGCGGAAGCTACCTCCGGAAACGGCCGGATTGCTATTTTGAAAAACGCCCTTTCCTCCGAAAACCAAGAGGAGCGTATCGACGGTTTCTATGCGGCTATTTCCGAATATCCGAATCTGCAGGTGGAAACCGTGCTTTCCGGAAGTGAGCAGTACATGGTAATGAAAGAAAAGATCGTCCGTATGCTGGATGCCTATCCTCAGGTGAACACCGTTTTTTGTGTGGAAGGGTACTCCTCCAGTGCGATGAGCCGCTTTATTCTGGAAAATCATGAGAAATATTCCGACCTGGTAACCGTAACGTTTGACACCAGTTCCTATGCAATTGAATGTCTGGAAAAGGGAAAAATCTATTCTACCATCCAACAAGATCCCTATATTATGGGACAGAGAGCAGTCGAGTACCTTTCAAAATACCTAAAGGGCCAGACCCAGCAGCCTTCTGTCATCCGCACAGGGGTCCAGAGCATTAAACCAGAAAACATGGATCAGATGTATAACTACACCAGTAAGGAGGTAGCATGGTACACGTATTGAATCCCCAGGCCAAAAATCAAATCCAAAGGCAGCTGACTCGTTACTTTTTTATGTCTCTTTCCCTAAGTGTGCTGTTCATTCTCTGCACGCTGTACTTTCACTTTGTTACCGTACGGGAGTACAACAATATCATTGATCAGAACCTCTGCCTAAATCGTTTTTATTCCGAACTGGAGCAGCAAAACAGCAATATCGGTCTGTACTGGCAGGACAATCTTCCTTCGGAAGCTGCTGCAGAGCAGGTCTATCTGGATTTTAATGAGCTAAGCGCTCTCCTTGACCGGCTGGAAAACCAGAGTCTCGGCAAAAATTACAACCGGAATATACGCGACATGAAGGAACTGCTCAAGAGCTATCAGACCTTGTTTTCTTCCCTGTGCATCAAAACAAACGCGCTCAGCCATGATCAGGTTAACGCCTCACTCCTGTCAGAGGTAAATGTGATTTATTTTGAGATGCAGGAGATTTACGCAATTCTCTATTCCGACTTTGGCTCTCTTCAGCTGGCTATGCTGGAGAATATGGAGGAGGTGCATTCCATTCTAAATATGAAAACCTTCGCCTATGTTCTTTTGCTGATCACCGCTCTGGGGCTGATGATGATCCTCGGTGTGCTGCAGGCCAAAAAACTGACCAGCCAGGTGGCCCGGCCGATTTTGACGCTGGCACACTCCGCCGAAATGATTCTAGATGGAAAAATTGACGAATTTGAACGGATTCCGGTCAATAGCCCGGACGACAGTGAGATCACGCTTCTGACAAATGCATTTAATCTGATGATTGAGCAGATCCGCTCGTATATCTCCGAAATCAAAGAAAATGCCAGCGCCAAGGTGGCTCTTGTTGAAAAAGAGCTGGAAAATCTGCGGATCAGCAATCTGCTGAAATCCAGTGAGATGAAGGTCCTGCAAATGCAGATCAACCCTCATTTTCTTTTCAATACGCTGAATATGATTGCTCAGACGGCCTATGTGGGCGATTCGGACACAACCGTATTTCTCCTTGGAAAGACAGCGGAGCTTTTGCGCTACAGTCTGGGCAGCATGGGGAAAACCGTTACCCTGGCCAGAGAGCTGTCCATGCTGGGCAACTATATCTACCTGCAAGAGCAGCGCATGGGCGACCGGATTGAGTTTGAATTTGATCTTGATGAACGGTTTCACCAGATGCGGGTGCCCTGTCTGATTCTGCAGCCGCTGATTGAGAATGCCATTACCCACGGTGTAGGCACCTACACAGAAAACGGCCGGGTTCTGATCCGAACTCAGTATGACGATGAACGCCGTCTCGGGATCATTTCTATCGGTGATAACGGCCTGGGTATGTCTCCGGAACGTATACAGGAGCTTCAACAGGAGCTGTGCAGTCCGGATATGCAAATGGAAAAAATTGGCCTGGCTAATGTCTACATGCGCCTTCAGCTTTTGTACGACCAAAAAGCCCAGATAGAGATATCCAGTACGCCAAGAGTGCAGACGGAAATCCGCCTGCTCCTTCCCTGTGAGCTTGGGGATGCGCGTTAAGAAAGAGGGAAACATATGTATTCACTGATTATTGCAGATGACGAGGCAATGGAGCGCTATGGGCTAGAAATGCGGATTCAGAACCACTATCCGGATATTGAATTGCTGCCCAGCGCTGCCAATGGAATTGAGTTTATGAAAAGTGTGGAGAAATATCAACCGGATATTGCCATTGTAGATATTGAAATGCCTGGGCTGACCGGGCTGGAGGCTCTGAAGATTCTGCGGCTGAAATCCTTTTCCATGAAAATCATTATTAATACGGCTTACGATGATTTCTCCTATATTCAGGAGGCTATCTCCCTTGGCGCATCCGGATATCTGTTAAAGCCCATCGAGCATGAGAACTTTTCGGATGCATTAAACCGGGCCATCGCACAGATTGACCGTGAACGCAGCTATTCCCGTGTTTCTCAGGAAAAAGACCGGATGGTGGAGCAGATGAGAACCGCTGTAGAGGATAATATTATGTCTTCCGTATTCTTGGGCGAGCCAAATGAAAACAGCTTTCGTCTTTACTGTCAGACGCTTTCGGAACCATTTCAGGGCGGTTTGTTTGCCTCTGTCTCCCCCGCTGATTCTGCTCCCGGATTTCACGGCGCATGGATTCCCCCGGTGGAAAAGATTATCGCAGACAATCTCGGCGCGTTTACCCACTATCAGATGAAACCATATCAGGATGTTCTGTATCTTTTCCTGATTCCCGGCAAACCGATGCCGGAGGACGAGTGTCAGCTTTGGGCCAGAAACATTGCCCATATCCTCTCCGAAAAAATACTGAAGCAGACCGGACTAACGGTATGCTTTGGCTTTAGCCAATGGAAAACCGATTTCCGGCAGATGCACGAAGCCTTCCAGGAGTGTAATCTGGCTATGGCCCGCGGGGATATGATCGGCTTTTTTGAAGAGTCCTCCCTGAAATCTTATCCCAGGCTGCCGCTAAAGCCTCTGCTGGACGCCATTGCCTCTGAGCTTGTAAAAGAAGGAGCAATAACTGAGAAAATTCAGAAACAGGTGGAGCAATTTTCTGCTCTCTTGACCAGGGAGCACTATGCTCTGCCCCATGCGAAAATCGCGGCGCTCAACCTGATCCTCTCCCTCTGGGACAAGCTGCACAATCAGTATGGGGTAAATCCGCTGTCTTTTTCCTTTATTCGTTCTACGCAAAAGCTGCAGTCCTGTCAAACGCAGGAGGAGCTTTGTGAAAAAATCGCGGATTGTATTGCATTGTTTCTGATCCGTCCGCAGATTAAAAAATCTCAGGAGGTCTATGTAGAGAAAACTGTGCTGTATCTCGAAAAAAATTACCGGCAGGATCTTTCTCTGGATGAAATTGCAGATAAAATCGGGATCAGCTCTTTTTATCTAAGCCGCCTAATTAAGCAGCAGCTGAAGCTGAATTTTATCGATCTCCTGACTGAGGTACGGATTCATCACGCTATCCTGTTGATCCGCCAGGGAAACAGCACAGTAAAGGAAATCGGTAAGAATGTCGGCTATAGCAATGCCAACTATTTCTATAAAGTATTTAAAAAATCTACAGGAATGACTGTGGGAGAAATGAAAACTTATTTTCGACAGATTTCCGGCAGCCCAGAAGAATAACTGCACTGCCGGAAATCTGTTTATAAGATTGCCGCCGTGATCTGCATGATGATTTTGAGGAAGAGATTTGACTCATAGAGCCAGGTTAAAAAGGCGCTTTCCCCGATCATGGCTACGGCCTGGCTGCCGATCTCAGTCATGGAGAAAAAGGAGATCACGGCAAAGAGGAGCCAGATTGCCAAAAGGCCCTGCAGGCCGCCGATTCCAAGGCCCAGCACCTTGTTGATAAACCTGAGTATGGGCAGTTTGACCAGCAGGTTCAGCAGCATGAATATAATGCTGAGAATCAGCTGCACAACAATCAGCGCTACGACGAAGGCTAATACATTCAGCAGTATGGTGGCCAGATAATGCACAATATACTGCTGGAAGCTGTTCGCCGAGAGCTTTGCGTAGCCTGTTTTATTGTTATTGCTGATCAGAAGATCCTGGATAAATTTCGGGAGCTTCAGCTGTTTGATGATTTCGGTCTGCTGTACCTGGCTTAGCTCCTGGATAGCCCCGCTGATTCCGCTGCCGAGATTTTCTCCCGACTCGGCGCCGTCGCCAAGGCCCAGCGTATCGTAAGGATCAAGGGCAGATATATCTCCGCTCTCGATATAGTTGTTTACTGCATCCTCGCCCAGATACTCTTTACCCAGGCTGATGATATCCTCGTCGCTCAGGCCGTCAATCATACTGCCGTCCAGACCGTATTCTTCCAGTGTAGACCGGATCAGGTCCCGGTCAAGCGAGCCTTCCGCAGACTGGGTTTTGTTAAATTCACTGCCGCCCTCCAGCTGGCTGCTGACCTCGGTCTGTATAACCTTCTGGCATTGCAGAACCAGAAAGGTATAGATCGGTGTGTTCACCTTAATATAGGTGGTGATATACGGCAGGGCCGCAGAAACCAGTACAATGGATATCACCAGAGAGAGCATGGACGCCAGCTTGCGTACAAAGCCCTTCTGATAGCCGCGCAGTGCAAAGAAAAACAGGATCAGTATTACAATCACTAATAATATGTTCATATTAACTCCTATCTCATGCGGATCTTATCAATGCTGTCGGGAGTGATTACCAGATATCTCCGGAAGCCGGGAATGCTGGCAAAATAACTGATCGGCTTTTCATATGCCGTTTCAAACAGCGTTTTCCCGCCCTTTGTGTAAATCACACAGTTTTTCTCGTTATTCATTAATATTTTCCCGTCCATCATTTTAATTTCTTTATATTCGAAATCAAAATTCCGTCTTCCCACCCGTTTGCCGTTTAGATTATAAATCTCCATCCGGTATTTTTCTTTATTTTCTTCAGCGGAGTCGTTGGCGAAAATAAAACCGATGTACGTATCGTCGTGAAACACGCTGAGAATTTCCTGCTCAAACTCCACAGCTGCCCGCTCGCTCGGCTCCTGCTTGCCGCGGAACACGGAGAAACCGCGGTCTTTTACGGCAACAGCGGTATCGCCGGAGGTGAAATATATTTCCGGGACAATGGCGTCGGTATATTCGGCAGAACCGATCTCGTTGTTCGCCTTGCCCTGGCCTACAGAGTCAAAGCCGTAGAATACTACGCGGGTGTAAACGGAGCCTTCGGCCGCGCACAGGTAAGAAACGGCCAGTCGTTGCCCATTGTCGGAAATGTCGAGAGCCACCGGATATCCGGATTCGGTGATGGAGCTGCGGTCGGAAACCAGTTCATTGCCTTCGCTGTCGAAAAGCTTGATCCAGGTGACTTCTCCATCCTCCAGCGCCACTGCTACCACTCCCTGACTGGCTACCCGCAGCTTGAGAATTGGAAAATCGGTTTTGAACTGGCCCATCAGGCCGTCCTCACCGAAAACATAAATCTGGTTGCCCTTCTGCTCGGCTACTGCTGCCGTGCCGCCGCAGATATCGATCAGCGGGGCCTGAATACTAAAGGTGGTGCTCCATTTTACTTCATTTGACATACTGATACAGGATACGCCGTCCGGACTGTATTTGAGCAGCTGGCCGTCCATCACCAGATAGCTGGTCGCGCTGCTGTCGTTCCGCTCTGTCGAGGAAACAATCGTGTAGTCCCGGTATACGTGAACGGAGCGGTAGATCAGCCAGCTGACCAGCAGCACTGCTGCCAGAACCACGACTGCCAGAGCTCTCCGGGAGCGGGCAGTCTGAAAATAATGGCTGATGAATTTTTCTTCTGAAACGGCCTCCGCCGGTCCCTCGGCCTTCCGGAAGGGACGGCTGAACAGGGAACCGGCGGAGTGCAATATTTGTTTTATCTTATTCATATGTGCTGTACCTTCTTCCCTATCGAACAGTATACACTATTTACGGAATCTACGGAAGTACAATTTTCTGTCCGGGGATAACAACATTTCCGTCGGCGATGTGATTCAGCTCACAGATCTCTTCCAGACGGGAGATGTCACCGTAATAGGCGGTGCAGATATCTGCCAGTGTATCTCCGGCCTTTATGGTGTAGGAGGACTGCACCGGCCTGGTCATTGTAGGTACGGTCTCGTCGGTTTGCTGAGCGGTCTGCGATGAACCGGACTGGTCGGAATCGGCCGTCTGGCCCGCCCTGGCCTGCGCGCTGTTGTCTGACTGGTTTACGCCGGTCTGGCCGCCGCTGTCTGACTGACCTGCGCCGGACCTGGCACTGACCGCAGATTGGTCTGCATTGGCCTGCGCGCTGCCGGATGGCTGGCCTGCGTTGGCCTGCGCGCTGCCGGACTGCTCTGCGTCGAGCTGCGCGCTGCCAGTCTGCTCTGCGTCGAGCTGCGCGCTGCCGGTCTGCTCTGCGTCGAGCTGCGCG
>JAHZHG010000092.1 GCA_019420425.1 Clostridiales bacterium | reverse complement strand
TATGAGCGGCTGTGGAACACGTTTTTCACCAGCATTTCCATAAAAGAACGGGAAAACCGAAAGCTGCAGCAGAGTTTTCTGCCGTATCGTATGCGAAAATTTGTCACAGAATTTCAAACGAAATCCCGGGGAAGCTGAGGCATTTGGGAGAAAGCGGAAGATAAAACTATCGGATTTGTAAAATAATTTCGGGAAATTGCGGATTTCACTGGAAAAAATGTGCATTGACAAAAACTTTCAGAAGTGTAATAATACGGCAAATGAAAAATATACGGCGTTGCATTTACTTGAAGTTGGTTTTTCATTCAAAGCTGAATTAGATGCATATATTTGTAATTGACAGGAGGCAAGTTGAACATGGTTGAAAAGAAAATCAGACTGGCTCAGATGCAGGAGGTCAGGGAATTTGTCAATGCAGCGGAAAAATGCGATTTTGATGTGGATATCTCCTACAATCGCATTGTGATAGATGCGAAGTCGATTATGGGAGTACTGAGTATGGATTTAACGAAGGTGCTTACCGTAAAATATGGCGGTAATAACCTGCATTTTGAAAATATACTTGACAAGTATGCCGTATCATAAGACGGACTGGCAAAGAGGTATTCTATTGCTACGCAATATGCATCCGGCGCGGCAAAAGTGTGCTTCTGAGCGGTGGATAAAAGTTGCGGGGATGTGCGAAGCACATTTTTGTTTTTTGGTGTATTCTTTTCTTCCCCGCAAGCTGTTATAATGTAACCGAATAAATAAAGAAAGGTCAAGCGGTTATACAAATGCCAGAGCACGCACCCGAAGAAAAACTGAATAAAGACCAGCAGTCTCTCCCAATAATCGGGCTTTCCGTCCGCGGTCTGGTAGAGTTTCTTTTAAAGAGCGGAGACATCGACAATCGTCACGGCGGCGGGCTGGATCCGGAGGCGCTTCAGGAGGGGAGCCGGATGCACCGAAAGATCCAGGGCAGAATGGGCACGGAATATCAGGCAGAGGTGGCTCTTGGATACGATTATTCCTACGGCCCGATGATCCTGCGGGTAGAAGGCCGCGCAGACGGCGTAATCCGAAAAAAGGAGCAGACGGACGGCTGCGAGCACGAGACGGTGATGATCGACGAGATTAAATGCATGTACCGCGACCTCTCCGATATTGAAGAGCCTTTTCCTGTGCATCTGGCCCAGGCCAAATGCTATGCCTGGTTTTACGCCAGCATGGAAGGCCTGGAGGAAATCGGCGTGCAGCTGACCTACTGCAACCTGGAAACAGAGGAAATCCGCCGCTACACCCGGCAGTATACGATCATAGAGCTGCGCCAGTGGTACGAAGCATTAATGGAGCAGTACCGCCGCTGGGCCGTATTCCAGGTGGAGTGGAAAAAGATCCGGCAGGACTCCATCCGTCAGGTAGTATTCCCCTTCCCCTACCGTCCCGGCCAAAAAGAGCTGGCAGCAGGCGTTTACCGCTCGATCTTGCGGAAGAAGAACCTGTTCATCCAGGCCTCCACCGGCGTAGGGAAAACGATATCCACCGTATTTCCGGCAGTAAAAGCCGTTGGCGAGGGCATCGGCGAGCGAATCTTCTATCTGACCGCCAAAACCATCACCCGCACGGTAGCCGGCGAGGCCTTTGACCGTCTGGCAGAGCAGGGAATGCGCTTCAAGCGTCTGGTGGTCACCGCAAAAGAGAAAATCTGTAAATGCGGGGAAACCGACTGCAATCCGGACAGCTGTCCCTATGCCAAAGGCCATTATGACCGGATCAACGACGCGGTGTACGATCTGCTGGAGCGCAGGGATGGGATTACCCGGGAAGCCATCGAGGAGCAGGCCGACCGGTACATGGTCTGCCCCTTTGAGCTGTCTCTGGATACTGCCGTCTGGGCAGACGGGATTATCTGCGATTACAACTATGTATTTGACCCGACCGCCCGTCTGAAACGGTTTTTCGCCGAGGGGATGAAGGGCGACTATCTCTTCCTGATCGACGAGGCCCATAACCTGGTGGAGCGGGGGAGGGAAATGTACAGCGCCGCGCTGATCAAAGAAGATTTCCTGGAGGTAAAACGGCTGGTAAAGGAACGCAGCCTGAAGCTGGAAAAAGCGCTGGAGCGGTGCAACCGCTGCCTTCTGGAGCTGAAACGGGAATGCGAGGACGGGTTTCAGGAGATTACAGACACAGGCAGCCTGCCAGTTAGCCTGATGAATCTGGCCGGAATCATGGAGGAGTACCTGGAGCGCGAGGAGGACCGGCAGATCCGTGAACGGGTACTGGAGCTGTATTTTCAGGTGCAGCGGTTTATGGCCGTTTACGACGGCCTGGATGAATGCTATGTCATCTACACGGAGCTCCTGGAGGACGGCCGGTTCATGCTCCGCCTCTACTGCGTAGATCCTTCGGTAAATCTGCAGGCATGTATGGACAGAGGGAGAAGCGCCATACTTTTTTCCGCTACGCTGCTGCCCATTGATTATTACCGGAGCCTGCTCAGCCGCCGGGAGGACGATTATGCCATCTATGCCGGCTCCAGCTTCCCTCCGGAGCGCAGGCAGGTGCTGATCGGGACAGACGTCAGCAGCAAATATACCCGGAGAACCGCACGGGAATATGCGCGGATGGCGGACTACATCCTGCGGATGACCAGAGCCAGGAAGGGAAACTACCTGGTGTTCTGTCCCTCCTACCGGATGATGGAGGAGGTGGCGGAGTGCTTCGGACGGATCATGGATGAATCCGACCGCCTTCTGGTGCAGAGCAGTAAAATGCGGGAGGAGGAGCGGGAGGCCTTTTTAAATGAGTTTTCCGCAGAAAGTACAGATTCCTCCCTCATTGGCTTTTGCGTGCTGGGCGGAATATTTTCAGAGGGAATCGATCTGAAGAATGACAGGCTCATCGGCGCAGCGGTGATCGGCACCGGCCTGCCGCAGATCTGCAACGAGCGGGAGCTGCTGCGCAGGTATTACGCCAAAAGAGGGATGGACGGCTTCGCCTATGCCTACCGTTGCCCGGGAATGAATAAGGTTCTGCAGGCGGCGGGCAGAGTGATCCGCACCAGCGAGGACTGCGGAGTGATTCTTCTGCTGGACGAACGGTTCTGCAATGCCCAGAGCCGAAGTATGTTCCCAAGGGAATGGGCGGACGCAGGCTACTGCAGCCTGGAGAATGTGGAAGAAAAACTGGACGGATTCTGGCGGACGCTGGAAAACGATGATTGACAATGAATAGGATTTTGTGTATGATAAAAATAGTCAGGCAAAGGCGCCCATGGAAAATGGGCGTCTTTTTTTGTATCATCAGGAAACTGCTTCGCAGTTTCCTATGATATAAAAGCCTCCGGGGCTTGCGCTGCGGCAAAGGGAAGGAGAGATGGCAATGCAGGAATTGGTTGAACATGAGGAGATGATCAATAAGCTGTTGGCGAGATACGGGGTGAAGTTTGGCATTTACAAAAACGGCACCTTTCACGAGCAACTGTTTCCGTTTGATGCGATCCCAAGGGTAATTACCAAGGCTGAATTTGATGAAATGGAGCGGGGGCTCATTCAGCGTGTGGATGCGCTGAATCTGTTTTTAACGGATATTTACGGGAAAAAGCAGATTATCCGGGATGGTGTGGTCCCGGAGGAGTTTGTTTATTCTTCTAAAGGATATTTACCGGAATGCGAAGGCTTTACTCCCCCAAAGGGGATTTACAGCCACATTTCCGGCATTGATCTGGTGCAGGCAAAGGATAAAAGCTGGTATATTCTGGAGGACAATCTGCGGATTCCCTCCGGCGCCTCCTATCCGATGATCGCCAGAGAGCTGTGCAGGCGCGCCTCCCCGGGCAGCTTTACCCACAATGCGGTGCGGGATAACCGGAACTATGCAGAGCTGCTCAGGGAGACGATGGAAAATGTAAATATGGGCGGAATCTGTGCAATCATGACGCCGGGCCGGTACAACGCCGCATTTTTTGAGCATTCCTATCTGGCCGAGCGGTCAAAATCCGTACTGGTGTCCAACGCAGATCTGTTTGTGGATCACAACCAGGTATATTACCGGGACTACACGGGAAAGAAACAGCGGGTGGGCGTGATTTACCGCAGGATTTCCGACGAATACCTGGATCCGATGACCTTCCTGCCTGAGTCGCTGATCGGTGTGCCCAACCTGATCAATGCGTACCGCGCCGGAAACGTCGCTATCGTAAATGCGCCGGGCAACGGTGTGGCTGACGATAAGGGAATCTATTATTTCGTGCCGAAGATGATCCGCTATTATCTGGAGCAGGAGCCGATTCTGAAAAATGCGCCCACGTATCTTCCCTACTACGAGAAGGATCAGAAATACGTGCTGGAGCACCTGGAGACGCTGGTCATCAAAGATGTGTCAGAGGCCGGAGGCTACGGCGTGGTGTTTGGCAAGGACATGACCAGGGAGCAACTGGCGGGCTGGCGGGAGCGGATCAAAACGGAGTCCAGACGGTTTATCGCCCAGGAGGTTATTGATTTCCTGGATCTGGATATTATGGATAAGGGAGAGCCGGTGCCGCGGAAGGCAGATCTGCGGGCATTTGTGCTTTCCGGAGAGACGACAAAGGTCTGGGCCAGCGGCCTGACCCGCTTTTCCCGGAACCCGGATTCATTCGTAGTAAATTCATCTCAGGGAGGAGGATTTAAGGATACATGGGTATTATCTCATTAGAAAAGGTAAGCCAGCTGTACTGGCTGGGCAGATACGCAGAGCGCGTCTATACTACGCTCAGGATGTTTAATCAGTATTACGACGAAATGATTGACCGGGACGCACAGGCATATATACGCTACTGTGAGCGTTTGTCTATTCCGAATATTTACCGGGACCGGGAGGATTTTGACTATCGGTATCTGTTTGATCAGGAGAATCCTGACTCCCTCTATGCAAACCTGAGAAGGGCATACGATAACGCGATCCTGCTTCGGAATGAAATCAGCAGTGATGTGCTTGCCTATATTCAGATGAGCCTGGATCTGATGGGTGAGGGAAGTATGCATGAGCATTCTTTACTTGAAATGCAAAGTGTGGTAGACTATTTGCTGGCATTTTGGGGCGCCGTGGATGATTATGTGGAGGACGAGGAATCCCGCAACCTGATGAAGTCAGGAAAATATGTGGAACGCCTGGATCTGTATTTCCGATTTGGGCTGCCGGTGAACCTGCTGGAAAAGGAATTCAGCAAGATGAAAAACCGGCTGGGCAAGCTTAAGCTGTATTACCGGAGCGAAAACCTGGCCCGTCTGTCCGAAATCATCGCGAAAAAAGAAGGATGGAAAGAAAATTATGGGGAGGCCCTGGATTTGCTGGGAACCATAATTTCGGTGTGAAGGCATGAAAAAACTGAGGTTTCATTACCGGATGGATCTGGAATTTTCCGAACCGGTAAGAGAGCATTATTTTTCCCTGCGCTGTGTACCCCATTCCGATGGGGTACAGACCGTGCAGGTAGACAGCAGATATATTGATCCGGCAGACGATTTGTCGGAAAGCATGGACGGGTTCGGCAATTGTCTGTACAGCGGCAGATGCGTGGAAAATCACCGCCGGTTTTACTGTGAGGTAATGGGCAGGGCGCAGGTGGATCAGCTGCAGAGGCAGCCGGAGGAGTGCCACGGGATGTACAGGTATCCCACCGTACTGACCGGTTTTTCCCCGGAGATCGACGCTTTTCTGGCAAAGCACGATACGCGCGGGAAAAATCCGTTTGAGCGCGGCTGTGTGCTGATGCAGGCCCTGTACGATCATTTCCGTTACCAACCGAATACGACAACAATTGCCACGACGGCGGGGCAGGCGCTGGGAGCAGGCTGTGGGGTATGTCAGGATTACGCCCACATTTTTATTGCGCTGTGCAGGAGATGCGGGATTCCGGCCAGATATGTGGCCGGGATGATGCTGGGAGAAGGGGCTACCCATGCGTGGGCCGAGATTCATGACGGCCGGCGATGGATCGGCTTTGACCCTACGCATAACCGGTTTGTGGATGACATTTATATAAAGGCCGCCCATGGCCGCGATTACCGGGACTGCTCCATGGAGCGCGGGATTTTTGTGGGCGCGGCCTCTCAGCGGCAGAAAATATATGTGAGTGTGGAGGAAGAGCATGATTAAACAGGTGGCGTCGGTGCAGCTCCCGGTGGATGAGCAGCTGCTGATTCAAAAGCAGCGGCTGGAGCCAGAGACACTGACCGGAAATGAAAAGCGGATTTCGATTGTGACCGGGACGCACGGCGATGAGCTGGAAGGCCAGTATGTCTGCTACGAGCTGAACCGGCAGATACAGGAGCATCCGGAGTACCTTGCCGGGATTGTGGATATTTATCCGGCGACGAATCCCCTGGGGATTGATTCCATCAGCCGGGGGATCCCCATGTTCGATCTGGATATGAACCGGATATTCCCGGGAAGCAAAGAAGGGCCGATGGCGGAAACGGTGGCGTATCAGATTACGGAGGATATAAAAGGCTCGGATATGTGCATTGACATCCACTCCAGCAACATTTTCCTGATGGAGATTCCCCAGGTGCGGATCAGCGAGAATACGGCAGATTTGCTGGTTCCCTATGCAAAGGAGCTGAATGTGGACTTTGTCTGGATCCATGCGGCAGCCACCGTGCTGGAGGCCACGCTGGCCCACAGCCTGAATACGGCCGGAGTGCCCACGCTGGTCGTGGAAATGGGAGTGGGGATGCGGATTACGGAGACGTACTGCAATCAGCTGATTCACGGCATTTTCAACCTGATGAAGGTGCTGGGGATCTGGACGGGGCCGGTGGAGCCGGTAAAGGAGCCGATTGTGTCCACAGATCACCAGGTAGGCTTTGTGAATGCGAATGCCGCCGGGATTTTTGTCCCGTCTATCATGCACGGGGATGAGGTGAAGGAGGGGGAGCCCATCGGAGAAATCGTAGATCCCCTGTCCGGAACGGTGAAGGAATACATAAAGGCAAATGTGACCGGCATGGTATTTACCCGAAGGGAATATCCGATTGTTTATCCGGGATCTCTGCTGGCCAGGATTCTGGGGGAGGTGTATTGATATGCGGGAAGAGATCATCTATTCGATAGAGTCTCCGTACAGGGAGCGTATGGATATCCGCGGGTACTCTTTTGGCAAGGGCACAAAGGCCGCCTGTATTGTAGGCGCGATCCGGGGAAATGAATTCCAGCAGATGTATGTATGCTCCCAGCTGATCCGGGCGCTGAAGGCGCTGGAGGAAAAGGGGGCCATTGTCGCGGACAATGAGATTCTGGTGGTACCCAGTGTGAACCGGTACTCCATGAACATCGGAAAGCGGTTCTGGGCGGTGGATAACACGGACATTAACCGGATGTTTCCGGGACACAGTGGGGGAGAGACGACCCAGAGGATTGCGGCGGGCCTGTTCGACGTGGTGCAGCATTATGCCTACGGCATACAGTTTGCCAGCTTTTATCTGCCGGGAGATTTTGTACCCCATGTACGGATGATGGATACGGGCTATCAGAGCCCCAGTCTGGCCAACCTGTTCGGCCTGCCCTATGTGGTGGTGCGCAAGCCCAGCCCCATTGATACGGTAACGCTGAACTACAACTGGCAGATCTGGGATACAAACGCGTTTTCCATTTACACCAAAGAAACCGACCACATCGACGAGCAGTCTGCAGATCAGGCCGTTTCCGCAGTGCTGCGGTTCCTGACCAGGATGGGGATACTGCGGTACAACTGCCACAGCGGCTATATCGCCAGTGTGATCAATGAAGAAGAGCTGAGCATAGTGCGCAGTGAGGGCGGCGGAATCTACCGGAGATACCGGCAGCCGGGGGATTATGTCACCCACGGCGAGATACTGGCTGACATCCTGCACCCCTACGACGGAAGAGTAACCAGCCAGGTCATTTCCCCCACAGACGGAATCATCTTCTTCGCCCACAAGGGGCCGGTGGTAACGCAGCATGAAATTGTGTATAAGATAATTCATCGGTTGCATGGGTAGGGAGGAATTCTATAGGATTTTACACAGTGGATACGCTGCCGCTCGGGGCTGTGCTTCTAAGGCGGATGTACAAATGCGTGAGTTCTTCGACTTTCGCCGGAAGGTATACCCCGGCGGACAGCAAAAACTTCCGGCTTTCATCTATCGGCTTCGCGCTCAGCCCCGGCTGGCCCACTATGCCCCGTCAGACGGGGCGTCCGGGTATCCAATACATGTAAAATCCTACACAAAAATTCGCATTGCTTCTTGTCAGAACCACATCGCAATGTTAAAATATGAAGAAAGAAAAGGGGGAGGTTTGTCAATCTCCCCCCGTTTTTGCCGTCAGCACTGCCGCAGCGTCCTGTTGTCCGGAGGGCTGCGGCGCCCACCAAACCATTACAGGAGGATTTCCATGAGCAAAGTCAGAAGAGTTTATGTAGAGAAAAAGCCGGATTTTGCAGTGGCAGCGAAGGAACTACGCCATGAAATACACAGCTATCTGGGGATCAGCGGACTTGAAGATGTACGAATCCTGATCCGCTATGATGTGGAAAATATTTCCGATGAGGTATTTGCATCGGCCTGCCGGACCGTGTTTTCTGAACCGCCCGTTGATATATTATATGAAGAGACATTTCCGATAGCGGAGGATGAGTGCACCTTTTCCGTGGAATATCTGCCGGGCCAGTTTGACCAGAGGGCGGATTCCGCAGAGCAGTGCGTCAAATTCCTGAAGGAGGACGAAGAGCCGATCATTCGCTCCGCCACTACCTACGTGCTGAAGGGAAATATTTCTCCTGAAGAAAAAGAGGCGGTAAAAGCATACTGCATCAACCCCGTAGACTCCCGGGAAACCGGCCTGGAAAAGCCGGAAACCCTGGTTACCGTATTTGACGAGCCGGCGGATGTAAAGATTTTTGACGGCTTCCGGGATATGCCCGAGACAGAGCTGAAGGCGCTGTACGATTCCCTGGGCCTGGCCATGACCTTTAAGGACTTCCTGCATATCCAGAATTACTTCCGCGGCGAGGAAAACCGCGATCCGTCCATGACGGAGATCCGTGTGCTGGACAC
>JAHZHG010000091.1 GCA_019420425.1 Clostridiales bacterium | reverse complement strand
GGTGCCAGAGAGCGGCTCGCACCTTCATTGCGCAGGGCAGCAAGGGCAAGATCATCAACATCGCTTCCATGCTTTCCTTCTTTGGCGGCTTTACCGTACCGGCATACGCTGCATCCAAGGGCGGCGTGGCACAGCTGACCAAGGCATTCTGCAATGAGTGGGCGTCCAAGGGAATCAATGTAAATGCTCTGGCTCCGGGTTACATGGCAACCGAAATGAACACTGCCCTTCTCGATCCGGCAAACCCGAGATACGCAGAAATCACCGGCCGTATCCCGGCGCACGTATGGGGTACTCCGGAGGATATGAAGGGACCGGCCGTATTCCTGGCATCCGATGCTTCCGATTACCTGAACGGAGCGATCATCCCGGTAGACGGCGGATATCTGGTAAAATAGTTTCTACAGGGAGGATAAGCTTATGGGATGCATGTATTGTGAGGAAAATGAAACTCTGCTCGGCATGATGATGCCGCTGACCGAGCTGCCCATGTCCAGAGTATATCTGTTCAGGGACCAGACCTACTATGGCAGATGCATTGTGGCCTGCAAAAAACACGCCGACGAGCTGTTCGAGCTGTCCGACGCAGACCGCGATGCATTCATGAAGGATGTGGCCAGTGTGGCCGACGCAATCAGCAAAGCGGTAGGAGCGGAAAAAATCAATCTGGGCATGTACGGCGATAAAGTAAAGCACGTACATTTCCATGTGGTACCCAAGCAGGTAGACGGCCCGGGCTACGGCGGCACCTTCGAGATGAGCGGCAACCCGCCCAGACACCTGAGCGATGCAGAGTATCAGGAAATCATGAATAAAATAAAGGAAAATCTGTAGTGAACACAGGGACGCCCCGCCGGTATGCTGACCGGCGGGGCGTCCCTGTGTTCAGGGGTATTCATTTACCTGAAAGGTATAGGTTATTTTTCTAAAGGCAGTCTCTCCGACTGAAGTTTGGTTAGGTTGGAATAGTAGCGATCTGCAGCGGTTAAGGCAGCTGCTACAATCAGCTCCAGCTGTGCCGGTTCGATAGCATCAGATCCGAAACGGGCTGAAAAGTTCGCCGTTGGATTTAACAATTCCTGCATGGTATCTTGCAGCAATTCAGAGAATTCTGTCCGATTCATAAAATACGCTCCTTTTTGAATATTTAGCATAGTGAAAAAGTAAAAAAGACCTCAGCTATGTAATATCCATTATAAAATTTGAATAGGAAAAATGCAATAGAAAATGTTTACAAAATCGCGGGAGAAATATGCGAGACAGAAGTTTTTCAATTAATTACTATACAAATGACAGCAGCAAAACAGGGAAATATAAATTGAAAAATTGTAAATAATGAATAAAAATTGAATGCAAATACTGGAAAAATATACAAAATGATGAAGGGATTAATTATATAGGTTGACACATTGAAATTCACATGTTATAATCCAAGAAATGAAAAGGTTTTCATAAAACTGAATCCGGGGGATATGAAAACGACAAGAACCAATAAAAATCAAATCTAGGAGGTAAATGGGATGAAGAAGAAAATGGTATCGATGGCACTCACGCTGGCGCTGGGGATGTCAATGTTTACTGGAGTGAATACCGTGGCATTGGCGGAAGAAAGCAAAGAACCGGTTACACTGGAGTTTTGGACAATTGCTTTGCAGCCCACTTTTACGGATTACATTAATGGCGTGATTGAAAAATTTGAGGATCAGTATGATTGGATTACAATCGACTGGATTGACCTCCCGTATGATGCTTATGAGCAGAAATTGATTAGTACAGTGGCCGGAGGAAATGCTCCCGATGTTGTAAATGTTCCGACTACGGCGGTGTTTGGTAAAGCGACAAGCGAGAGCCTTGTAAATATGTATGAAGAAGCAACGGAAGAGCAGCTTTCGATCTATTCCCAGGCCCGTCTGGAGGCAAATAATATCGAAGGCGGCCTGTACGGCCTTCCGTGGTATATCTCCATTCCGACCACCATGTATAATACCGAAATCTTTGCAGAAGCGGGATATGACGCTCCGCCGAAAACATTTGACGAAATGCTTGATATGGCTCAGACAGTAAAAGAAAAGACAGGCGCATATATTTATGTTCCCAGTAATCTTTACTCTGAAATTTACTGCCAGGGTATTCCGTTCCTGTCAGATGATTTGAAAACGGCCGCATTTAATACGCCGGAACTGCTGGATATGCTGACGAGGCTTCAGGAGGCTGTACAGAATGACTGGCTGCCGCGTACGAACTGGGGGGATTGGGATGCGATGATGAAGATGTACTGCACCGGAAAGCTGGCTATGATGTGTACAACTCAGGCAGTTGGCCGTGTAGAAGATGAAGCTCCGGACATCGCAGCAATCTCGGATATTGCAGAAGCTATGGTGGGCAACGGAAACTTTGTAATGAGTAACTCTCAGTATCTCGTTGTTCCGAAAGCATCCGAGCATCATGAGGAATCCATCCTGTTTGCAAACTTTGTGACCAATGATGAGAATGTTCTTGAGTTCTGTAAGTTAGCAACGATTTTCCCGGGTACCATTAAGGCGGTTGATGATCCGTACTTTACGTCGGATACAGAAACCCTCGCCGGTAAAGCCCGCGCAGCAGCAGCGGCGGTTGCGAAAGAAAGCCATGACTATGGTATTGGTATTCTGAATGCTGCTGAAGTAAATGATGTATTGAATGATTTATATGGTTCTGTAATGCAGTCCGGTAAGGATCCGCAGGAGATGATCGATGAAGCTGAGGAGGAAGTAAACGAAATTCTGGCTCGTGAAGATTAATCTTTTGATCACACCTGGTATCCGTTTATGAACAATGTTGAAATTGGTTTGAGATATGGATGAACGATGAGCAGGAAAAAGCAGGTGGCACATCCGTGACGCCTGCTTTTTGCCAGAAAAGAAAGCTGCGCAATATGCAGAGAAAGAATAAATAATGATATCGATGACGAAAACAAATAAAGCCGGAACTACGCGATTGCTGACAAGGCGGCAAAAAAAATTGCGGATTACGTTGTTATCATATATGTTTATGTTTCCGGCTTTGCTAATACTTGCTGTATTCGTATTTTATCCAACCCTGGCGGGACTGCCGTTATCTCTGTTTAACTACTCAGGCGTTGGAACAACCAAATTTGTAGGGCTTGCAAATTTTAAAAGAGCCATAGGGGACAAAGATTTCTGGATTGCAATGAAGAATTCCGTAAGCTTTGTACTGATCGTACCGGTAATACAGCTGCTTTCCCTGATGCTTGCCGTGCTGGTTAATAGCAGGATTCGGGGAATAACCTTCTTCCGGGTGTTGTTTTACGTCCCGGTAGTTACATCTATGATCGCAGTTTCCATTATCTGGGGATTTTTGTTTGATCCGGATGGATTGATTAATGGAATTTTGATGCAGATCGGATGGATTAGCTCGCCAATTTATTTCCTGGCAGATCCGAAATGGGCGATGCCGAGCCTGATGTTTGTCACGGTCTGGCAGGGACTTGGCTACTATATGATGATGTACCTGGCAGGGCTGCAGAGCGTCCCCACGGATTTGGTGGATGCTGCCCGTATTGACGGCGCCAGCCGCGTTGCGGCGTTCTTTCGGGTTACACTTCCAATGATGCGCCCATATATCTGGGTATGCAGTCTGTTTAGCGTATTGTCTGCTTTAGGTGTATTTGATGTGGCTTTTGCCATGACCAAGGGCGGGCCGGATAAGGCAACGCTGGTTATGAATCTGTATGTTTACAATAAAGCATTTTCTAACCTTGAATTTGGATATGCCACCGCGATTGGTTTATTGATGAGTATTATTACTACCACATTGAGCGTTATTCTGATGCTCTATGGAAGAAAGGGGAATGATTAAATGCATAGCAAACAGCTGCGGCGCGGTAAAATGAAGCGTGTATCCCACAAAATTTTGATATATGCACTGCTGATTGCAGTGGCGATTATCTGTGCAGGCCCTTTTGCCTGGGTCGTTAGTACCTCATTTAAGGGAAATGAAAATCTTTATGCCCTTCGGTTCTTTCCGCAGGATCCCACATTTGATAATTATATTGGCGTGGCAGAATTTCTGGATCTTGGCAGGTATATGCTGAATACCGTGTATATTACGGGGGCAGGTATTTTGCTGGATATTGTTCTTGCTTCCCTGTGTGCTTATCCGCTGGCGAAGTTTGACTTTTATGGAAAAGGGTTTATTGTAGCGCTGCTGTTGTCTACGCAGATACTGCCGACTTCGGCCAATAATATTGTGAATTATCTGACCATAAGCAAACTGGGAATTATGGGCACGTTAACGGCGGTAATTTTGCCTGGTGCGGTGGGGGTATTCAGTATCATTTTTTTCCGGCAGGCCTATATGGCAGTGCCGAATGAAATGATGGAGGCGGCCCGTATTGATGGCGCCAGTGAACTGCAGATTTGGGCGCGGATTATGCTTCCGCAGACTCGCCCGGCTGTCAGCACAATCGTTATTTTTGATTTTACGGCAAAGTGGAACAGCTTTCTGTGGCCGATCATTGTTTTGCGCCCGGATAAATATCCCATTGCCGCTGCTTTAAACTATTTAAATGGCAAATTTAATTATAATTTTGGATATATCATGGCGGCTACCGTGATATCGATTATTCCTGTTATTCTTATTTTTTGCCTCTTCCAAAAAAATTATTTAAATGTCGTTGTCGGCTCAGTGAAAGGATGATAGATTATGGATTATCGAAACAGATTACATCATATGGGAATTTATACAAAAACGTTGGATAAAGCGGTTCAATTTTACTGTGATGCATTTGGAATGACAGTACAGACTATGTGGGTCGGTGATTATCGTTCGGCAATGCTCAGTATGGGGGCGGAGGCCTGCATTGAGCTGCTGGAATGCAGTGAAGATAAAGAACGCGGCCTGGGCTGCTGTCCGCATATTGCGATTAAGTCCAGAGATATTGAAGCAGATTATAAACGTGCGCTGGATGCAGGCGCCACACCGATTCATCCGCCGATCTTTTGCGATGTGATTGAAGCGGAGCCGGAACCGGTTCAGTTCTATTCTGCGGCGGTACACGGGATTGAGGGCGAGGAGATTGCCTTAATCCAGGAAATAGGCATAGAGGATGATTTTACAACCCGGTTTCATCATGTGGCTAAGATCAGTAATTGTATGGAAAAAAGCCTGGACTTCTACCAGAACGTTATGGGATTCAAAATTGGCCATATCTGGGGGCGCGGTGAAAAAACCTATCTGGTTGATATCGGCTGCAACTCCTTTATTGAATTGCAGCCCGGAGAAGTGCCTGAGGGGGAAAAGGGGTACTGGGATCATATCAGCCTGAAGGTGCCGAATATTTTTGAAACCTTTGAAAAAGCGGTAGCCTGGGGGGCGAAGCCCATTCATGCGCCGTACCTGTGTTCAACAGCTGAGTCCAGACCTGAGGTAAAACCGTTCTACTGTGGAGCAGTATTCGGACCGGACGGGGAAGGTGTGTGTATGGTACAGGAAGTTAACGAAGAGGAAGAAGGGAACTAAATAGCGATGAGCGAACATACAAAATTGCATCATGGTGCATTAAATTCCTATTATTTTGAGGATACGATTCGCTTGTATCAGGAAGGCCTCGGCCTTACGATCGGTCATATCTGGGGCCGCGGTAACCGTGTCTATATGATGGATCTCGGAGACGGAGCATACATCGAGGTAATGGAAGGCGGCCCTGAAACGGTGAAGGATCAGGGACGCTGGCCGCACATTGGGCTGAAAACAGATGATATTTGGGCGAGCTATAACCGTGCGATCGCAGCGGGCGCCAAACCGAAAGCTGAGCCAATGTTTTGCGATGTGATCGAGGGCAAACCGGAACCGGTTCAGTTCTGGGCTGCTGCAGTGATTGGTTTTGAGGGAGAGGATATTACCTTTATTCAGGAGGTGCCGATAAATGGCAATTAATCTAACCATGTTTGTAAGCCCAATGGGAGGACACGATGTAAATCGTATTTCTGCGGTGTTGAAACGATGGATGGAAAGGAATGGCCTTTTTCGGGTAACATTGGCGGGGACTTGCCCGGGCGCCGGCTGCGGCATCGAGCAGTTTATGGATAATGAGGAGGCAGTAAACGACACCCGGGTGTTCTTTTTCCTCTGCCCGGACGATCACTGGTCCTGCGACAGACATCGCCGACGGCTGGAGGCGGCAGTGAGTCAGGGCGCCGGCATTGTATTCTATCATGGACTCCACCCCTGCTTTTCCGGCTGGCCGGAGGCGGAACGCATGATCGGCCTTTTGTGGAGAGAGACAGCGCTGCATTGCGACTATCATAGCTGTCATGTATCGATCACAGGAGACCATCCCATTACCCGGGGGATTACGGACTTTGATACGAATGATGAAATTTTTTGCCGTTTGACCAATGTATGGAATGTTCCGATGGACGTATTGGCAACAGCATATTCCGATGATAAGCTATACTCCCGCTGGAGTGTCCCGGGGACCGGAAGGGAAGAACCGATCCTTACCGTGGGAAGCTACGGCAAAGGACGCACGGTAGATTTCCTTCTGGGGCATGTGTGGAATTATTATACCGGACATGGCCTTTTGGAAAATACGCTGGCAGCGCTGGAGCCGCCTCAGTTTCAGACATTATTGCTTCGCAGCTGCGAGTGGGCGGCCACCGGCCAGGTGATACAGAAGGATGAGAAGGGGGAAACCTTATGATAAAAATTGGAATGGTAGACCGCTGGCTGGATAACTGGCATACCAATCACTATCCGGAATATCTGCGCCTGGCAGCAAAACGGTACGGTGTCGATATCGATGTAGCAGCGGTTTGGGCGTGGCAGGATGCCCCGCAGGGGATGACAACCGAAGAATGGTGCGAAGCATATGGCGTCCATGCGGCAGAGAGCTATGAAGCGCTGCTGGAAGAAGTGGATGGCATTATGGTTATGTGCGCAGATGACTGTACGCCCCATGAGGAACTGGCAGCACCCGCTTTGCGCTGTGGAAAGCCGGTGTATTGTGATAAGACATTTGCTCCGGATCTGGATACGGCTAAGAGAATGTTTGCCCTGGCTGAGACTTGCGGGACGCCGGTTTTTAGCTGCTCCGCGCAGCGCTACGTTATGGAACTGCAAAGCTATGTGCGTAAATACGGACAGACGGCCGAGTTCTGTTCTACCACTGGCCCCGGAGATTTGAAAAATTATTCTATTCATCAGTTTGAAATGGTGGAATATGCCATGGGTATAGGGGCAGAGAACTGCCGCAGCATACCCTGCCCGGACGGGATTCGTCTGCTGTATTCCTATAGGGACGGGAGAATGGCATGTGTAGAGCAATCAAACACGCTTCCTTTTGTTATGACCTTATGTAATGGAAAAACGATGGAAGATATTGCTGTAACAGACTACTACATGGCGCTTATGTATGCATTGTGCTGTTTCTTCCAGAACAGGATTCCGCCTGTCGCGAAAGAAGACACGCTGGAGATTATGGCGATGCAGCAGGCGGCAAGGGAGGCGTTGAAGCAGCCGGGCAAGCCGGTGCCGGTCCCGCGATAGTTTATCAATTGGAGGGCGGATGCTACTGAATGGGTGAACCGCTGCTTTCCCGGATGATTAATTCCGGTGTAATTGCATGAAACTGGGGAAGAGGCTGTTTGCGGATGGCACATAGCAGACAGTCAATCACCAGGCGGCCGAACTGCTCATTGTGGCGGTTAATACTGGTCAGTCGGGGAGAAAGATAATCCGCCATAGAGAACTGGTCGCAGCTGATTAAGGCGACATGTTCAGGAACTCGTTTATGCCAGTCGGCCAGAGCCCGGATAGCGCCAATGGCCACATTATCATTCATGGCCAGCGCGGCGGTGAAATGGGCGCCTTTGTTCATCAGCTGCTGAACTGCCTGGAAACCGTCTTTCACGTAATAGTCAGATAAAGCAATGAGATCTTCATCCACAGGAATCCCATTGTCTGCCAGCGTTTTGCGATAAGCAGTCAGACGATCTTCTGTAGTATGAATACCCGGTTCACCGCCGATAAATGCGATGTGCCGATGGCCCAGAGAAATCAGATACCGGATAGCGGTAGAAATGCTTGCACTGCTTTCCTGCTCAAAAAACTGGCATGGGATATCCGGAAGAGCTTTACCGATTACGCCTACGGGAACCTGCTGAGACATTTGGATAAGCCCGGTACGGTAAATGTCATTTACATGGCACAAATCGATTTGCCCTCCCGCCACCAGGACGCCATCGACCTGTTTGTCGATCATCATTTTAAAATATTCATTTTCCATATCAGGAGAACAGGAGGAGCGGTACATCGTGTTGCACAGAAAAACAGAATAGTCCGCATCGTGGGCAGCCTGTTCGATTTCCCGGAACAGAGCAGAGAAAAAGGGATTTTCGATATCCGGCATGATTACGCCAATCGTCATCGTCTGATGGCGGATGAGTCCGCGGGCCAGAGCATTGGGGGAAAAATTATATTTTTGGATGACTTCTTCTACCCGTTTGCGCGTTTTAATGGAAACGGGTACATTACCGTTTAATACACGGGAGACAGTCGCGATTGAAACTCCGCTTTCAGTAGCTATGTCCTTGATCGTAACCGGTCTATTCATTGAGTATCCTCCTGGCTGATAAGTGACAAAAAGTAATATATGGAAAAATTATACTACATATCAATTATAAATTCAATGAAAACCTTTACAGCGAAGGAGTGTGAACCTATGGAAACTTACCTGGGAATGGATTTTGGAGGCACAAAACTTCTGATAGGAGAAGTGGACGCCCTGGGACATGTGCTGAGGAGTAAATGCTATGTGACGGCGGCTGCCGATCAAAGACAGGCGGTAAAAATACTGCGTTCGTCACTGGAGGATTATCAGAATTCGGTGGGATATGTCGGAACTCCTGCGGCTGTAGGCGTAGGAATTGTAGGCATTGTGGATTACCGCAGCGGGCAGTGGATTTCTATGTGTACGGGCCCGGAGAATGAACCCATACCCTTGGCGGAAATGATAGGGGATGCAGCCGGTATTCCCTGCTTTATTGAAAATGATGTACGCAGCTCAGCTATGGCGGAGCTGCTGCTGGGG
>JAHZHG010000090.1:2020-9126 GCA_019420425.1 Clostridiales bacterium | reverse complement strand
GTGATCTCTTATATAAGGCATCAGAAGAAGCGTCAGAGGATACGATCGCTGTTGTTCGTATAACGGTTGATGGAGAATTATATGGGGAGTATCCGCTGGGAGAAGACAGGAAAATTGAAATGAGAGGGGATGGTTGGGAAAATACACTTGTGATTAAAAATGGGTATGCCGACATGGCTGAGGCGGATTGTCCAAAGAAAATATGTGTAAATACCAGTCCCATCTGCAATTCCGGTGAAACCATTATCTGCCTTCCGCATAGAGTGGTAGTGGCTGTTGAAAACAGCGAGGGGCAGGATTTAGATGCTATAGCCGGTTAATCGGTAATCAGAAACAGAAAAATCCTCAAAGGAGATGCGCCGTTGAGGATTTTTCTGTCGGTGAATAGAAAGGGCTTTACAGCCTCAGGCTCCTGCACCGGTTACAGCAGGCGAATACCTCCTGTATCCGCGGCAGGGCCAGAAACGGCGGGCAGGAGGGATTGCCGAGGGCGGCCAGTCCGTTTTTCTGCACCAGAGCGTAAGCCTGGCCGATCTGTTCGGTCAGCGGGCGGGCGGAGGGGTGATCGACGAGCCAGGCCAGGAAATAGCCCAGGGCTTTGGTCTGCTCGGTGTCCACCAGCTGTTCGACATAGCGCAGGTCGATCAGCTCCTTGCCGTAGAAGAGCTGATCCCGGCCCTGTACCTTTATCTTTACGGGGCGGTCGTCAGCGGAAGGACGGCGGGAGCGGCCGCGGTCGTTTCCGAAGGACGGCCTTTCCCTTGCGGGAGACTCCTTCGCCGGGGTAATGCGGCGCTTGCCCTGGGCATAGCTCAGCGGCTCCATCGCCGGGATGGCGAAGGGATAGTCGCGGGCGGCCGTCTTGGCTGTTTCGGTGATGTCGTAGGCATGGTAGTGATCCATCTGCAGAATATGGTCTGCCACATGGAAATACGTGCCGGAGCTGCCGGCTACCATAATGGTGGAGACCCGGCGGTTTTCCCAGAGATCCCGTACCCGGTTGATGAACGGGGTAATCGGTTCCTTATCCGGGTGGATGACCTTCTGCATCAGCTCGTCCCGCACCATAAAGTTGGTCGCGCAGGTGTCCTCATCGATCAGAAAGAGGGAAGCGCCGGCCTCCAGCCCCTCGATCACGCCGGCTGCCTGGGAGGTGCTGCCGCTGGCATCCTCGGTGGAAAAGGCGTGGGTGTCCCGGCCGCCGGGCAGGCGGTCGATGAACGGGGAGATATCGACATTTTTGATGCTGCGGCCGTCCTCCGATCGCAGCTTGATTCCGGTTTCATCGGTGATCACGTACTCTCTGCCGTCGCCGGGAATATGGGCGTAGACGCCTGCCTCCAGAGCCTTCAGCAGAGTGGATTTGCCGTGATAGCCGCCTCCGGTGATCAGGGTGATGCCCTGGGGAATACCCATGCCGGTGATGTGCCCTTTGTGGGGCAGGTCAAGGGAAACACGCATACTTTCCGGAGAGGAGAAGGGCACGCAGCCGGCCATCGGCGCACTGGAAACGCCGGATTTCCGGGGCAGCACGGAGCCGTCCGCCACAAAGGCGGCATAGCTGTGGCCACGGAGCCAGGCGCGGATGGCTTCCTGGTCATCGGCCAGCTCCAGCACGCGGTTCAGCGGGGCCGGGGCGATATTGGGGTACATCAGCGCATCCTTTGCACTGGCGGGCAGATAGGAAAACAGGATTTTTTCCAGCTCCCGGGCATTAATGGTGCGGCCGTTGGCGGGAAAACCCACCTCAAAGCGGACGATCAGCTCCTTGTCCGTGCGGGTACAGGCAGTGCGGGGCAGAATTTCGGGGCCGGGCTGGCTGACGAAGATCGCGCCGCTTTTTCCCGAGCCCTTGGCCTGGAAGGAGTAATGGCCCACCGCGCGGCCGAACAGCCGCAGAATATGGTCGCAAAACGCCGTTTCCCGTGCACGGGTGGCCCAGGACGCAGCCGGAAATCCGGCCTTTTGATGGGAAATCCGAATGCTTACCCGGGAGGGCGAGGCAAAGGGATCGCCCTGTACATGGTCAATGGATAATATATAGTCGGGGAAGCTGTATTCCCCCTTTAATTCCTTATAGGCGGGATAGCCTCTGTGGTCGATGGCCAGCAGGGCGGCCCGCAGTTCCTGTGCGGTTTTGATAGGGATACCTTCTTTCTGTTTTAATCTACGATTTTATTTTAAGGCGGATTTAGAAATAATACAATTGCTTTTTTTGGGGCGTCTGCGTATAATGTTCATTAAAAAATGGATTGGGCAAAGGGGGAACGGACATGATTAAGGCAGAGCTGGCGAGAAAGTTTGTTGAGCAGATCACACAGTATACCGATTACAACATCAATATCATGGATGAGCGGGGCTATATCATTGCCAGCCGGGATCCCAAGCGGATCGGCACCTTTCACGATGTGGCGTACTGTATCATGTCCGGCAAGGATGATATGGTAGTCACCTTCGGGGAGAATGATTATCCCGGAGTAAAACCAGGGATCAATGTGGCGCTGAATATGGACGGCAAGCGCATGGGTGTGGTGGGCATCACCGGCAATCCTGAGGAGGTCCGTCCGATTGCCCAGATTACAAAGATGGCCATAGAGGCCATGCTGAAATACGAAAAGCAGCAGGCCGAGCTGTTAAAACGCCAAAATCGGAAGGAGCGCTTTGCCAGCCTGCTGACCCACGAGGAATACCCCGACCCGGTAGTCCTGCGTAATGTGGCAAAGGAGCTGGACTATTCGGAGAGCATCATTCGTATTCCTATACTGTGTGTACTCTCCGGCATCCAGTCAGAGCTGTTCCTGGAAAATCTGAAGCAGGGGGATATACACAGCGAGGAGGATATCAGCTTTGCCCTGGATGAACGGCGGGCGCTGATCTTTAAGACCGTGCCCGCAGAGACGGAACATCTTTTTGCAGATTACCGGCTGCTGATTTCGGATTACCTGGAAAAAACGCTGCTGTGGCTGGAAAAGCAGGGCAGGAGCTGCCGGTATTTTGTCGGTTCCTTCCAGAACAGCTTTACCCAGTATTATTTTGGATATCAGCACTGCAAGTGGCTGGAAGAGACAGCGGAGCCTTCGCTGGACAGGGTATTTTTCTATGATTATGCAGACAGCTATCTGCGCGCAGCCATACCGATGGGGGAGATGCAGCGTATATTTCACGTTTATGAGACAAGCTTAAGCGATGAATTTAAGGCAACCTACCGGGAGGTAATCGGCATCCTCATGCAGACCAACTGGAACCTGGCAGAGGCTGCCCGAATGCTTTTTATGCATAAAAATACACTGCTGTATCACTATAATAAAATTAAGGACAAGCTGAATGTAAATCCGGGAGCTTCAGCGGCGGACAGGGACTTCCTGAAGGCATTTTATTATTATCTGAATACCAGACATTGATTTGGGCAGAACTGCTGTGTCCTGCCAGATTTTGAAGAGTTCTGAAATTTGATTCTAAAATATATTTTTTGCTGATTATAATTTCTCATTTTCCAGAGATGTTGAAAGAATTTACGCTTTATGGTAATATATAACTAATAATAAAAGGAGCGGGGAGGGGATTCCGTTGAACAAATTGCTGAGATCATATAAATATAATGATATAACAAAAAAGAGAAAGGAAAAGAAATGATCATAAAAACCTGGCTTTTTCTAACTATAATCGGAGCTATATTACAAATATGCTTTGCAATAAAAAAATTTCCGTTATTTGTTGGTTTGTGCATTCCCATCGCCTTTTTTGGCTTTACTTTATATGCGTGGTTCACAATCACGGCTCCGCTTAGTTTCCTGACGATGGTTTCTTTTGCACTTCCTCCGTTTTTTTTATTGGGACTATATGAACTTTTATACTGGAGACAGCGTTGGAAAGAAAGGGGACGTATATCTTAAGTGCTTTACCAATCGTGACGGGACTCCCTTACGGTGCGCATCAGCATCAACTGGCACAGCTACAATATGAATTCTATTCGTGGAGGAAAAGGTTATGGCTGATTACCGTATAATAATGATTAGTGTAATTGTTTTATTTACCATTTTTCAGTTATTTCTAGCGAAAAGATCACGCTGGTGGGAAGGGTATATTATTCCGGCAGTCTATTTTATCTTTAATACACACAAAATCTGGGCAGCTTTAGCAGCTTCTGAGGTTCGGTTAAAGCCTGATTTTTTTGAA
The DNA here is from genome assembly GCA_019420425.1 of Clostridiales bacterium. GTDB lineage: Bacteria > Bacillota > Clostridia > Lachnospirales > Lachnospiraceae > JAHZHG01. Next base: position 4,950 of record JAHZHG010000090.1, on the reverse strand, counting down.
GCCGGAGTTCTGCTTTTCATAGGAATTTGGTTTTTGATGATTTACTTTATTTTTTACTATTACTGGCTGTGCAGGAAAGGGGATAAACGGGAAAAAGAGCTTTAACTATGCTTATAGAGAGTCTTTACGGGGCGCTTCCGGAAGGAATGGGGCATACAGAAATGTATGGCCTTTTCTTTTTCTATTATAAGGAAACTAGATGCCGTAAGATTTTTATCGAATTGCTTGACAGTTAGATAAAACTAACATAAAATAGAGAAAAGTAACCAAAGGCATTTAGGAAAGAAGGAAAAGCATGAGGGATATACCGTTTATTGAGTTTAAGGATGTGGTAAAGACCTATGGCTCCGGCGATGGAATGCAGATTGCTGTGGATCATGTCAGCTTTACCATAGATGCAGGAGAATTTGTGGTCATCCTCGGTCAGTCCGGGGCAGGGAAATCTACGGTGCTGAATATGCTGGGCGGGATGGATCAGCCGACATCGGGCACAGTTACCATCGACGGCCAGCGGGTTTCCGAAATGAACGACCGTCAGTTGTCTGATTACCGGGCAAGGACGGTCGGTTTTATTTTTCAGTTTTATAACCTGCTGCCCAGTCTGACGGCGTGGGAGAACATTGCGCTGACCAGGGATATTGTGAAAGAAGCGCTGGATGCGGAGGAAATGCTGAAAGCGGTGGGGCTGGAGAGCCATCGGAACAAATTTCCGTCCCAGATGTCGGGAGGGGAGCAGCAGCGTGTCTCCATCGCGCGGGCACTGGCTAAGAATCCCAGGGTGATTCTGGGGGATGAGCCGACCGGCGCCCTGGATTCGGAAACAGGAGTCGTTGTGCTGGAGCTTTTGCAGGACATGTGCCGTAAAAAGCATAATACGGTGATTCTGGTTACCCACAATGCGGATATTGCCCAGTGCGCAGACAGGGTAATCCGTATGAAGAACGGAAAAATCCGGGAAATCAGCGTCAATGCGCATCCCATTCCGGTAAAGGAGGTTTCCTGGTAAAATGCTGTTTAGAAAAATGCTTCGGGAAATCCGGGGAAACTTCGGCCAGTTTTTTTCTCTGTTTATCCTTTCGACGCTGGCCGTGGCCCTGTTTGTCACCCTGAAATGCAACTATCTGGGAGCGTCCCAGGCGCTGAAGCCCTTCCACGAGGCGGCCAATCTGGCCGACGGCTGGCTTTACGGAGAAAATTTTACCAAAGAGAATCTGGAGGTGGTCCGAAGCCTGGAAAAGGTCAACGGCGCGCAGCTGCGGATGGTGGTGACGGGCAGCGCGCCAGAGCAGGGGAGCGCGGAGACAGATATAATCCTGGAGGATGAGAATACAGTGAACAAGCCGTACCTGCTGGAGGGCGTCGGGTTTGATCCGGCAGATACAGAGGGCGTCTGGCTGAATGAGCGGTTTGCGGATGCCTGGGGACTGAAGGTGGGGGATCCGCTGGCCCTGGCCTATAATGGGGTAAGCTTCACAAAGACAATCCGCGGTCTGATTGCCTCCCCAGAGTATGCATATATGTGTGCTTCCTCGGATCTGGAAGTAGATTATCGCAATATTGCTTATGTGTATATGGCTTACCGCGGCTTTCCGGCCAGGGAGTATGTGCTGCAGCTGATTGACAGCGGGGAAATCGCGGTGGAGGATGTTCTGGAAAATTTTACGGCGCTGAATAAGCTGCTGGAAAAGTTCAGCCGGTTTGGGATTACGGCTGAAGCGATTACCCCGGAAATGCTGAGTGCGTTTGTGGAACAGCTGGACGAGGAGCAGCTGTTTGCCCTGATGCCGTATACGCAGCTGGTGATTACCACAGATGAAGAGGAGGTACTTTCTCTGGAGGAGGAGCTGGCCGCCGCGCTGGAGAATAATTATGCCGCGTTTGTAGATCAGACGTCCATACCGGGAATCCAGAATTTCACGGCTGAGCTGGAGCAGCACAGGCAGTTCTCCTACGCCTTTTCGGTGATTTTTGTGCTGATTGCGGTTCTGGTAATTATGACCACCATGAGCAGGATGGTGGATAAGCAGCGCACCCAGATCGGTACGATGAACGCGATGGGGCTGAAGCGGTGGAAGATTACGGTTCACTATCTCAGCTACAGCTTTTGCATTTCCCTGGCAGGAGCCGCCGCAGGACTGCTGCTTGGTATGTTTGGACTCGGCGGGTGGCTGGTGAATCTGTTTCACCAATATTATACCGTGCCAAATTGGAAGGCAGGATATGACTTTACGTATGCGGCAGTTATGCTGGCGGTGGTGGCGGCCTGCTCGGGCACGGCGTATTTCAGCTGCCGCAGGCTTCTTAAAGTAAATCCAGCTGAATCCCTCCGCCCTGCGCCGCCGAAATCCGGCAGGCATTGCATCTTTGAACGGCTGCCATTCTGGGACAGGTTGGGCTTTTCCACGCGATATAACCTGCGGGATATGTCCAGGTCAAAGCTGAGGGCGTTTATGGGTGTTTTTGGCACTGGGTGCGGAATGATGCTGATGGCGTGCGGCCTGGGCTGCGTGGATACCTTGGATAATATTATGGAGTGGAGCTTTGAAAAGCTGCAGAATTATCGCTATGAGATGGTACTGGATGAATCCATGAAGGCGTCCGATGCAGACGCACTGGCCGAGACGTATGACGGCGAGCTGCTGATGACGGCAGGTGTGGAGATCGCTGCCGGGCCCCATGCGGTGGCGGGAGAGAAATCCACCTGTACATTGCTGGTGAGCGAGGGCAAAGGATATTTCGGCATCACGGATGCCAGGCAGCAGGTAGTCAGCCTGGTACCGGGTACCGTCGCGCTGACCATGAAGCTGGCGAAAAAGCTGGGGCTGTCCGTGGGGGATACGGTGTATTGGCACATTTATGAAAAAAATGACTGGTACGAGGCCAAAATCGGGCTCATCAACCGGAATCCGAATATCACCGGGATTACCATG
>JAHZHG010000090.1:0-1958 GCA_019420425.1 Clostridiales bacterium | reverse complement strand
AAAGAGGCTTACCGGGAAACCATGCAGGTGATGTATCTGATGGTGTTCCTCATGGCAGGCTTCTCGGTGGTCATGGTCGTAGTGGTTTTGTATAATTCCGGGAATTTATCCTTTAATGAGCGGATCAAGGAATTCGCCACATTGAAGGTCATGGGCTTCCGGTCGCAGCAGATCCGCTCTCTGCTCTCCCGGCAGAACCTGTGGCTCTCTGCTGCGGGGCTGATCCTTGGCGCACCGCTTGGGCGGCAGATCATGCAGTATATGTTTGATATGAATGGAGACAGTTATGATTATCAGGCAGTGATCAACCTGCCTACATACGTTATCTCCGGGATCCTGGTGCTGGCGATTTCCGTGTTGGTCAGCTTTATGTTTGCCAAACGGATAAAGAGGCTGGATATGGTGGATGTGCTGAAGGGGATGGAATAGCAGATGAAACAATACCCGTGCAGGAGTTCTGCACGGGTATTGTTATAATAGAGCTTATTATTATTTCCAAAGAATTTCATCAAATACGGTTACCAGGAGTTTTCTCCAAAGTACCCAGTCATGGCCGTACGGATAGTTCATGGAGGAGAATTCTACGCCTTCACCAGCCAGTCCATACATGTACTCCCAGATACTTCCCTCATTCTGCGGAGCCAGCTTAACCATGTTGCCTTCCTCATCCGGATACATCTTGTACAGGGAACGGGTCTGAACGAAGTCATAATCGCCATATCCGAAGAAGATGGTCTTTTCTTTCAGTTCCGGAATGGTGAAATCCAGTTCTGTGTCGCCCATGTACGGAGCGCTCAGGTGGATATAGGTATCGAATGCATCTGTGTTGTTGAACATGCAGTACGCAACGGTTGCGCCACCCTGGGAAAGTCCGCCCAGTGCACGTCTTGCCGGGTCATCGGCAGCGTTGTAGTTCTCAGCTACATACGGCAGCAGGTTGTCATTCAGGAAAGTCATAATATCATCGCGTTTCCAGTGATATACGTCATCATGGAAGTCTTCACCGCAGGGAGTTACAACGATGGTCGGCTCCAGGCGGCCTTCTGCGATCATGTTATCCAGAATATTGACTAGGCCGTTGGTCATCCAGCTTCCGTCATATCCGCCGCCGCCATGGAACAGTACGAATACCGGGTATTTCTCCTCGCGTTCTGCATCATAACCATAGGGAAGATATACTTCATAGCCTGAGGATGCGCCGCTCTCCAGTGTGGTTACGACATACTCAACTGTACCGTTTTCACCGTCTCTCGGAGCCTCTTCGTCTCTGCGGATGGTGTTGGCCTGTTTTACTTCATCATAAGGAACATATACGGTGGTCAGGCACTGCTCGCCGCCCAGGTTTTCCAGATCTTCATCCGGAGCAAGGTAGTTTACGTTTGCCGGATCCGGGACCATTTTTGCGTCGGTGTAATCGGTTAATTCTGCGCCTTCTGCGCCGCCTACATAGAAGCGGTATGCCCATGTTCCATTGGGCAGCGGAATGGTGTAGGACCATACGCCAGTCTCTTCATCCTTTTCCATATCAGCTGTGGGCCATCCGTCTGTTTTCCAGACGATATCGCCGTCTTCCCATTCCTCGGGAGTAGCGTTTTCGCTGGTTACAAAGGTTGCGTGCATAACATCAGAGAACTTCCACTCACCGTAAATACGTACACGGCTTGCCTCTGCATCTTTATAACGGAAAGTTACATAATATCCGGTCGGTGAACTTTCATCTTTGATAACTGTGGTCTCTTCAAGAGCGGCGATCTCGTCCTCGCGCAGGTTCTCTGCATAGCCTGCTGCGCTTGCGCTGGTAGCTGCTAAAAAGGTGCCCAGGAGGGCTGCAGCAACAGTAAGAAGTCTTTTTTTTCTCATTTTTCTTTTTCTCCTTTTCTTTTTGTTCTCTTCAAGTCAGAGTAACTTGTTTGCCTGGTAAAACCAGTATAATAAAAATGCACTAAAAATAATATTAA
>JAHZHG010000009.1:9317-23368 GCA_019420425.1 Clostridiales bacterium | reverse complement strand
CCAGGCAGACCAGTGCATACCGCAGATATTTGGCTGTCTTCATCAGCATCTCCGTGGTTTTCTCTGCATCCTCCTCTACGGCCAGCCCTGCAATCAGGTTTAGTGTGTTAAATAAAAAATGGGGGTTGACCCTCGACTGCAAAAGCCTGAGCTTTGTCCTGGCCAGCCTTTTCTCCAGCTCTCCCTGCCGCTGAAGCCTGTCATAATTCCGGTTATTGGTTTCTACCATCCGATAAAAAGAATTATTCAGGATATCCAGCTCATCCCGGATGGTTTTGTGATAATTCATCTCAATGCTGCGATTGCCCCCGATGATTTCCTCTGTCTGTGCCGTCAGCTCCTGCACCGGACGGATAATCTGCCTGCCCAGACGATGAATCCACCACACGAAAAGCCCGATCATCCCGATCCCCAGGACAACAGTCAGCGCATTCTGTTTCTGCCACAGCTGCTCCAGCATCTTCTGCTCTGTCTCCAGATGATCCTGCATCTCCTCATACAGCGTGTCATAAATTCCGTCCAGTATCCATTTATACTCGTTCAGCGTATTGTACCAGGAAATACGCTCTTCAGGTCCGGCCTCCCGTTCCAGAATATATCGTCCCACCTGAACGTACTTTTCGGTTATGTACGTCAGATCCTTCATCTCCGCCTTATCCAGGGCAGCGGCAAGGGCCGCCGCATCCCCGTTCAGCTCATTTAGCAGACTGCTGCATTTCTCTTTTTCCCCCTCGATCGGCGTCTGGGCATAGCTGTACAGGACACGATCTGCCTCCTGCATCTCATTCCAATACTTGGAAAACCTGCTGTAATCCAGGAAAACCTCCGTACTGCTGGACTGAAACCATCCAACCAGATACTGGGTAAGCATAAATATAGCCACCAGGCTCACGGTTAAAATCAGGCTGAAATAATGGAGCTTTTTTGAAATGGAGATAAACCCTTTTTTACTCACCGGCGTCCTCCTTTGCCAAATCCGCAGTAATCATCCGACAGGGCACCGCGGTTTTCTCCTGCCCCAGGGCTTCTCTGTCTGTTTCTCCTGCCATTCGCTGAAGAAAAGCCAGGCATTCCTTTCCGATCTGCCCGGTATCCTGCACAATCACCGCATCGATTCCTCCCTGCTGCATCTCCTGCCGAACCTGCTCGGTCTGGTCAAAACAGAGGACGTAAACCTCTTCGGTCCGTTCCTGTTCAGTCAGGATCTTTGAGGCAATCACACCGGAGGCTGAATCCAGGCAGTACAGTACATTTATCTCCGAATTGTCTGTCAGGTACGTCCGCACAGTCTCCATGGCATCCAACGTATCTGAGGTGCAGATACATTCCGGCTGTACCTGCAGGTTTGTATATTTCTCCGCCTCCTGTACAAATCCGGCCTGCCGTTCCCTCCGGCTCGCCGATATTTCGCTGGATCGGAACGAAGTCGCAATGATCCCGGCCTGCCGCTCTCCCTCCTGCCCGGCAATCAGCCTGGCTGCCTGCGCGCCTGCGTCCCGATTGTCTGCACCAATACAAGCGCTCAGCGCATAATCTGAAGGCTGTCCGTCCACCACAAGCACAAAAATATCCTCTTCCTGAAGCTCCTTAAGCATATCTTCGTCCATTTCCTTGGGCAGATCCGATACAATCATCACATCCATATCCAGGGCAGCGGCCGTTTTTACTTTATAGTCCAGAGACTCATACAGATCCGACGGCAGGCAATATACGCTCAGGGAAATCGCATCATTTTCCCCAAGATTATCCGAAATACTTTGCGTCACATAGTAAATCGTACTATTCACCCCGTTGACCCGGGAATAGAACGCAACGCAGCGCAGTTCCTCCGCTCCCGCTGCCTTTTCTCCTCCCTTTACCCAAAGAGCCAGCCCCAAAGCCAACAGCCAAGCGCCGCCCGCCCGCCTCGAGAAATACCTCATGCCAAACCTCCTGAATCGAAATCTGTTTTTATCGTATCACGAATATATAGATAAAAACAATCCCTCAGATATCAGAAGATATCCAAGGGATTGACCGGCATACGTTCACCGATGTTTCCGGTTACTGCACCAGCACCGGAACCACCAGTGCGGACTGCTCTCCTTCTTCGGTTACCGGAATAAGCTGAAGCATTACCCTTCCTGTCTGCTCAACGGAAGCACTGACTGTCCAGTAGTTGAATCCGTCCTCGCCCTCCTTTGCTTCCCCGCTTATCGGAACCGCTGTGCCATCCTCCAGAGTCAGCACGTAATCCTGTACATCTGCGGATGCTTTGATCGTAATGACAATTTCTCCGTCTTTTTCTGCTTCCTTCGTGTAATCCTGGATAAAGCTGCCCTCGGTTTTGTATTCGATTTCCTGCGGCTCCAGCTGAGGCTCATTATCCTGATTCAGCACGATCAGTTCTCCGGTTTCTGTATCTCTCGCATACTGTGACATAAAATCCCAGGCTACCTGGGCCATTGACTGAGTCATCCAGTGAATCATACCTTCAACGTTGATGATCTTGATCATATTCACGCCGTCTTCGTTAAGGAAATCAGCGGTATAGAATTCTGTTCCATCGTAATACTGGGTATAGATTGCGTCGGCGTCCAGACCGAGCTTTCTCTGGGCGGGATCATCCGATGTATCGGCGATTTCCTGGCACTCTTCCAGCGTCACCTGGCGGTCAAGTCCGTTTATCTTGAACCATCTGTTCAGTGCATTTGTCGCATCTTCGCCGGTAACCCCATAGCCATAGGGAAGCTTCACACGCATTTCGTTATCGCCCTCCAGCTGCAGAACCGGAGTCTCATTCAGTGCGTCCCATTCCTCATCTGCAAAGGTATAGGTCTCCCCCTGGCGGATTCCGCCCAAGTTATGTCCGCCTACGGTAATTGATGCAAACAGGTTCGGATGCTTGATGGTTTCCCGAACGGTAGAACGTCCGCCCAGGGAATAGCCTGCCGCATAAATCCGGCTTTCATCAATCGGGTATTCTTCCCGGAGGACTTCCATAATGCGATCCACTTCCGCATCAAGAGTGGTTCCTTCCTCCTCATCCTTGGAACCCCCGTTCGCTGCCCATGGCATCACACAGATAAAGCCTTCCTGGGCTGCCAGCTGTGCATAGCCGTAGGACTCAGCCACAAAAATCGGATTATTCCCGCCGTGGAATACGAACAGCACCGGATAGGTTTTGTCTGCATTCTCTTCTTCATCGGCTTCCAGCGGAGTGAAGGTTGCCCATTTGCTGTTCTTGTCTGTAAAATCGTGTACTTCCTTTCTGATCCCCAAATCCTCCCAATACTGATATTCCTCTTCACTGTATTCATCATACAGAATAAAATTCCGGGTATTGGTTACCAGGCTTTCGCCAACCGGGCTGTTTACCAGCGCCTCAAAATCAAACACTGTGCCGTCCACCGCGGTTCCACCCATCAGGCTGTGATGATCAGCAAGACAGCTGTAATTATCCCAGGTAAAGTTTTCCGTCGGTACATACCATAGATACTTATTCTCGTAGTCATAAATCTGCTCTGCTTCCTCCGCGCAAACGCCGGGCAAAGCCATGACCGTTGTCATAGCAGCAGCCATACCCACAGCTGCTATTCTCTTTAAATAAGCAGTTCTCTTCTTCATTTTCTCGTTCTCCTTCTGACTGACATTTTTTTATTTTTATCGTTCTGATCTGCATGCATCTCATTCCTTAAGTACGCCTTGATTATATAAAATTCAAAATTACCCGTCAATAAATCCGAAAGATGAACGTAATTTCACCATTTTATTCGTAAAAAAACCAGAATCACTGCATGAAAAAACCGCCGGAAAACTCCAGCGGTTGCTAAAAGGCTGCAATCAAACCCTGCGGTTATTCAATCCATTTTTCCTTTAATGCTATTTTGCAGTTCTTTTTGTAAAAAGCAATTCCATAGCACAGGACTCTCTCATAGCCATCCCGCTCCAGTCCTTCCTCATAATGCTTCATCTCTATCTGTTCCATTGCCTGTCTGCTTCTGACTTCCATATTTTTATAGCTTACCGCTATTTTTAATTCCAATATAATCACTGGCTTTTCTACATCCAGGCTTTTCAGACAAATATCATATCTCCCTTCCCCCGCCTCCCGGTTGGAATACGCATAATAGTCCTCCATCCCGTTCAGCAGCCCCATAAGAAACCCATGGTAAAACGCTTCCTGGGTGTCATAAAAGCTGATTCCCTCGCGCAGCAGCTCTGTTAATACACTCCCCCTGCATCTTTCGGCTTTCCCCCGAACCGGCAACGTGCAATTATATCCCGTATAACACGCTGTATTTTTTTATCAGGTAATCTGTATACACTGTCGGATCAAATTCACCACAGGCGTTTTTCACGATCTCTGCCGGCTCCTTCAGGCTGCCATACTGGTGCACCTTCTCCTTCAGCCATTGGGATACCTGAGAAAGATCTCCACGGGAAACCGGCCCCCAGACATCGATATCCTTTTCCATATTTTTCAGCATCTGGGCGCCGTAGGCGCTGCCCAGGGCGTAGGAGGGGAAGTATCCAAAGGACCCGCCGGACCAATGGCTGTCCTGCAGGCAGCCGCGCCGGTCGTCCGGCACATCCACACCCAGGTATTCTCTGTACATCCGGTTCCATACCTCAGGCACGTCCTTTACCTCCAGGGTACCGCCGATCAGCATTTTTTCGATCTCATAACGGATCATGACATGGAGGCAGTAGGTCAGCTCATCCGCTTCCGTGCGGATCAGAGACGGTTCTACCCGGTTTACCGCCCGGTACATCTGCTCCGCGGTCACATCGCCAAGCTGCTCCGGGAAAAACTCCTGCATGTTAGGAAAGATCGCCTGAATGAACGGGTAGGAACGGCCGATGATATTCTCATAAAATCTGGACTGGCTCTCGTGCACGCCCATGGACACCCCGCCCGCCAGGCAGGTATACTGCAGGTCATCCCGGATGCCCAGCTCGTACTTGGCATGGCCTCCCTCATGAATTACGGAAAACATGGAATCAACTACATTGTCCTCTTTGTAGTTTGTCGTAATGCGCACATCCTTGTTGTTAAATTCCAGGGTAAACGGATGCTCTGTCTCCCCGATGGTGCAGTGTCCGCGGTCCAGCCCCAGTACCTCCATGAGATAATCCGAAAACCTTCTCTGGGCCTCCGCCGGATAATGGCGGTGCAGGAAGCTGTCGTCAATCTGCGGCGCTTCCCCGATGGCGTGAATCAGGGGTACCAGCTTCTCCCTCACCACGGCAAAAAAGTGATCCAGATATTCCATATCCACGCCGCGTTCGTATTCGTTCAGCAGGGCGTCGTAGGGCTTTTTGGACGCATCGTAGTATCCGGCAAATTTCTGATTAAAGGACACCAGTTTCTCCAGCACAGGGCGGAACAGTTCAAAATTGCTTTCTTCCTTTGCTTTGTGCCAAATATCGCTGGCTTCATTGGTGAGCATGGCGTATTCCATGTATTCATCTGCGGGAATCCGGGTCAGCTGGTCATAGCTGCGCTGCAGCTCCTCCACCTGCCGTCTCTGCGGATAGCTCAGCTCCTCCGCCTGTCCGGAAAGAAATTCCAGGATTTCTCCCACCTCCGGATCAGTCATCAGCGTCTGGCTCTCCCCGGCCAGGATACCCAGGGCCACGCCGCGCCCCTCGGCCGTATCCTTCGGCGCAACCGTCACACTATCCAGATACAGGGCTGAGCTGGCGGCATTGTATGCGTACAGCTTTTTCTGCAGAAGTTCAAGTTTTTCTAACGCTTCTTTTTGTGTCATGAATTTGTTCCTCCTTAAATCTAAGTATGCTTTATGCTTCGCACTTGTTGCGGCTCAATTCTGGGATACCCCAAAGGGTATACTTTATGTGCCGCATTCACTGCGGCTAAGCTCTGGGATGCCTAAAAGGTATAGTTATTACACACATGCGGATTCCCGGAATGCCTCCTCCGCCGTCATGGAAATAAACGCCTTCATCCCGGCCGTAACCCACTTATTCTTATGATAAATCACCTGCTGCCACATTTCAATCTCCGGAATCTGATAGTTTACTCTGGCCAGCCTCCCTCTCCTCAGCGCTTCTTCCACCGCATATTCCGGCGCAAAGGTTATCCCGTCGTTTTGGGCTACCAGCCGGATAATTACGCTGGGGTTGCCGATCTCCAGATAGGAGGAAAAGGTATACCCCTGCCGGGCCACATACGCATTCAGCTCCCGCCCGTAGCTCAGTGTTTTCTCCGTCTGGATAATCTCCTGGGAAAGAATATCCTCCAGAGTCAGCCCTTCCCGCCCGCACAGCGCGTTTCCGGTTGACGCCACAAAATACATCTGCTCTTTTTTCTCGTAAGCAGTGACCAGCAGAGGATCTCTGATCCGGCGGTCCAGAACGTACATCAAGTCAATCTCATTGCGAAGCAGCATTGCCTTCAGCGTATCGCAGTCGCTGGCCTTCACCACCAGGCTGATTCCCGGATACTCCCGGTGCAGCCGGTGCATGATCCGGGGGAAAACGAAATTCTGCAGGGATTCCACGATCCCCAGCCGCAGCTTTCCTTCTGCTTGCTCCTGTCCCCGTCCCAGGGCCTTTGCTTCATTTGCCGCGGTCATGATCCGGCCGGCAATCTCCAGCAGCTCCTCTCCCTTGTCTGTGATCCTGAGCTGCTTTCCAATCCGCTCGAAAAGCTCCACCCCCAGCTCCTGTTCCAGCTGACGTATCTGCATCGTAACCGTAGACTGGGCATAGCCCAGCTGCTTTGCCGCCCGGGTGATATTCTGTTCCTCCGCTGCTTTCATAAAGGCGGATAAATTCCGTAGCTCCATCTGCTCACCTATCATTTTTTCTGATATATACTATTATAACTATCAATTTTACAAATATCTGTATCTATCGTACACTATGAGTAAGCTTTTGACAAGGAGAATCCCTATGAATACCAAAACAAATACAGGAACTGTCCAGGTCACCTTCACCTACATCTGCTGGGGATTGCTTACCCTCTTCTGGAGTCTGCTCTCAGCGGTCAATTCCCTCTATGTCCTTGCCCAGCGTGTGATCTGGTCAATGGCATTCATGGGCATCTATCTGCTGGTAAAAGGACGTATGGCTGATGTACGCGCCATCCTGAAAAACCGGAAAATTTTGCTCCACTCTTTTATCTGCGGCATTCTGATCTGCATAAACTGGGGCGTCTACATCTATGCGATAAACTCTGGCCATGTCATGGACGCCAGCCTTGGCTATTTTCTGGAGCCGATTTTTGTCACGCTGATCGGCGTACTGATTTTTAAAGAAAAAATGAGCCGCCTGGAACAGCTTACCGCTCTGTTTTCCTTCGTCGGTGTAGCTTATCTGATCTGGAACTACCGGATGGTACCCGCAATGGCGCTGATCATCGGCCTCAGCTTTGCCATTTACGGCGGGGTAAAGAAGGCGTCTCCCCTGGATGCAGAGCTTTCCCTGTTCGCGGAAACACTGGCCGTTACGCCCTTCGCCCTGATTTACTGCCTATACGGCGAACGATCGGGCGCCGGAAGTCTGGGCGTACTCCACGGGGCGGAATTTCTCCTTTTTCCCATGGCCGGCATTGTGACCTCCATCCCTCTCCTGCTCTTTAACATGGGAATCCGGCAGATTCCGTACTATCTGACCGGAATCCTTATGTATGTCAATCCCACTATTCAGTTTCTCATGGGACTGTTCTATTTCCACGAGCCGCTGGAGATTCCGCGGTTAATCACGTTTCTGTTTATCTGGACAGGGGTAAGCTTTACGATCGCACAGAACATACGGGAAATGCGCAAAAAACCGGAAGCGCATCCTGCAAAAATGCGCTCCCGGACTGTTGGGAGGTAACAAATCTTTGGATTTATTACCGTTAATAACATATCATTTCCCTGGGCAATTGTCCAGAGAAAATATCCTCGTTTATTTCGGATATTTTTCTCGATAATTGTACAATATTTATGATTTTACATAAGTTTACCTATTGGATACCCGGACACAGCCAGGGAACTTCCCCGGTCACCCTTCCGGCTTCGGCGCACAGCCGCTATGACAAGGAGGTTATCCCGGAGGAGCCTTCCGACGATAGCTAATCGGCGAAAAACAGTTCCTCCTGCTCCTCCAGCAGCCTCCACAGCAGCTTTAGATTTTTATCGGAATGCTCCACCTCCCGGGAATACCGATAAACAAGGTCTATGATCTCTTCTTCCTCCAAAAGCCCGCCGTTTTTCAGCCAGCGGGCGGCCAGCATGTCCCATAGCAGAGCTACGCTGGCCGCGGCCATCTGTACGCCGGCGAATATCTGCCCATCGTACACCGCGCCGCAGAAGTAGGTAAAGATAAAATATACCAGCAGCTGCTCTCCCTTTATCTCCCAGTCAAGCCCACTGTTTTCCAGCCATTGGGCAAAGTCTGCCTGACGCTTTTGGTAAGTCTCCGGGCCCCGGCCAAGCAGGAGGTATGCCGTCTCGTTCAGCTGCACCTCCCAGGCTTCCTCTAAGCGCTCCAATTGGAACAGATTGCTCAGCATTGTCCGGGAAAAGCCCATGCGTTCTGACGCAGCTTTCGCCCATTGGGCCGCCCGGCGCGCGGCGGCGGCTTCGTATTTTCCGCATTTATACCGTTCAAGTACCTCTCCGCAGGAAAACAGCCGCCCGCTCTTTACCCTGTTCTGTACGTCCCAGGCCAGGCCCAGGCTCAGGATTATCCGGTTTGCCACGGGCAGGCTTCTGTTTTGCAGAAGTGCGATAATCTGCTCCCGGACATCCAGCAGCTCGGAATAGAGAAAGGGATCGAACCCGTCAAAATTCTCTTCCCCGGGACGCTCGACCTGCCGGAAGGTTACCGGGGTTTTCCGGTTCATCAAGATTCTGGCTGCCTCCGGGCAGGACAGGGAAAGGGAAATTTCCCTTACGCCCTCAAATTCCTCGATGTGCCTCGGATACAGACGGCACGTCCGGCACAGGCTGTCTCCGCCCAGATTCTGGTACATCTCGCACAGGTTATCTTCGGTCAGGCAGGCGCACCGCCGGTTTGCATCCTGACGGAAAACGCCCCTTCTCCAGCGGATGGAGGCGCTGAGCTTTTTCCGGTAAGGCCCCTTCACCGCTCTGTACCGGTTCAGGGATTTATGGTCGATGACGATCTGCCAGCCCGCGCAGCAGGTATCCCCGCACGCTCCGGCAATACAGTGAAAGTCATGGTAATAATCAGGTATTGTGTACAGCATATTCTTTTCTCCCCAACTGTGTATTCGTCGCCCTCTGATTATACCGGATATCCGGCTGTTTTACCAGAATACATTTATCACTGCAGAAAACCGCCTGCAAAACGCGCAGGCGGTTTTCTGTATAAATATCTTATCTTTTTGGAGGTTAATTGTCTTTTTGGGGCGTTTGGATTATTTGTTCTTATACTCTGCGTAGTACTTGTCAATGGTATCCATAATCGCCTGTTTTGCCGCATCGGAAACCATTCCAAACGGTGCGCGGCACGGTCCAACCGGCTGGCCGATCAGGTTCGTTGCGCATTTTACGATGGAATTCGGGTTGCCGTATTTGAAGCAGTCACGGATCGGAGCGATGGAGGACTGAGCCTTCTTTGCCGCTTCCATGTCACCCTTTAAGAAATTCTGGTAAATGCTTACCATAACGGTGGGCAGGATGTTTGCGATAGCGGTGATACCGCCCTTTCCGCCTGCCAGCAGGGTCCACAGGATCAGCGCATCGTTTCCGGAAAGTACGGAGAACTTGGAGGAATCCGTTGCGTCGATGTACTGCAGGATGTTGTTAAAGTTTCCGCTGGAATCCTTAACGCCTACGATGTTGCTGTAGTTTGCCGCCAGCTTGCCAACGGTTGCCGGAGCCAGCGCCGCACCGGTTCTTGCCGGGATATTGTACATCACGATCGGCATATCTACTGCTTCAGCCAGATTTGCATAATGGCTGTACAGCTCGTCCTGATTCAGCGCTGCGAAATACGGGGTGATTACGGACAGGATGTCCACACCGATTTCTTTTGCTTTTTTGGACAGCGCGATGGTATCTTTGGTGCTTACGCATCCGGTTCCTGCATATACAGGTACGCGGCCCTTTGCTTCATCGACAAAGATCTCCATAACGCGAACCTTTTCATCCATATCCATGATGTAAAATTCGCCGTTGGTTCCCAGGCAGAAGATGGCGTCTACGCCTGCTGCGATCTGACGGTTGATCTGCTTTCTCATTTCTGCTTCATTAATGCTTCCATCCTCAAACATGGGAGTCTGCATGGCAGCAATAATACCTTTTACTTCAGCCATTGTTTGTTTCCTCCTGAATATTCAAACTTTATTCCTGCTGCGGCGGGGAATTTCCCCGCCGCCCTCAGCTTTCCCTTTGTAAACTGCAAGGTTCGCTTGGCTGTTCTTTACTGTAAGAAGTCTACGTAGCTCATGAACAGAGATCTCTGAGTTTCCAGCTCTGCGATGGTGTCTTCCACAGACAGGCAGTACGGCTCCTGGAAACAGAAGCTGTTTACTTCTTCTTTCCACTCCGGATCGTTATCAACGATGTCCTTAATTGCTGCGTTAGCTGCTTCAACGATGGCTGCATCGGTTCCCTTCGGCGCCAGGCACACATACAGGGTGTTCATTACCAGCTGTTCGCAGCCAGTATCCTTAGCGGTCGGAATCTCCGGAATCAGGTCCGGGCTGGCCTCAAGCAGAGTACACAGGGACTTGATATCGCCGTTTTCGATGTACTCTTTTGCACTGGAGTACGGAGCAATGGTTACGTCAACATGTCCGCCCAGCAGAGAGGTCAGTCTTTCGGCAGCATCACCGGTATCGATAATGTTGAACTGAGCTTCAGCAGCCTGTGCCAGGATTACGGATGCAATGTATACGCCGCCGCCGGTGGAGATACCAAAGTTGATCTGTCCCGGAGCATCCTTGGAAGCCTGAATCAGGTCTGCCAGGGTGTCATACGGAGCGTCAGCCGGAACCAGGATGTTCTCTCCGGACTGCTTGCCGTAGATTGCTACCGGCTCGAATGCATCGTAGCCGAAATCAGCCAGGCCGGTTGCCTCGTTACCGGACAGGGCTGCCGTATTGGTCAGGATAAAGGTATATCCGTCGGTATCGCCGTCTTTGTACTCGGTCATGCAGATTGCACCGTTGGAACCGGTTACGTTGTTTACTACTACAGACTGTCCCAGCTTCTCCTCCAGCTTTCTTGCCAGCAGACGAGCCATATAGTCGGTGTCTCCGCCTGCGCCGTGGGTGCATGCAAAGTTAATGGTCTTTTCCGGCCAGTTCTCAGCTGCCATTGCCGTGGTGGGGATCATGGTCATTGCCATTGCGCCTGCGAGTGCCATTGCTGCTACTTTTTTCATGTTCATACGTTTTACCTTCTCTTTCTTTTATATTTTTAACTATTTTTAGTTACACTGGAATATTTACTGCTTTCCGGCTGCCGCTGCTGCCTCCCGCTCTTTCTTGTTGCTTCTGAGAGACCAGATGACAACAAGAATGGTTGCAACTGCGAATACACAGAAAATCGGATGGCTGAAGATGGAGTCGCGGCTGATCAGCTGGGAAACCTTACGCACATTGGACTCGAAGGTCGGTCCAAGGATAAAGCCCAGGATCATGGGGGACAGCGGGATGCCTGCCTTAATCAGCGCATAGCCCATAATACCAAAGCCCAGAACGCCCCATACATCGAATACCCGGTTTGCATCTCCGATTGCGCCTACGCAGCAGAGAACAACGATGATCGGGAGCAGGTAGTTCTTCGGAATGTTCAGCACCTTGATGAACCCTCTCATCCCAACCAGCATGAAGATGCACATAAAGATGGCTGCAATAATCATGGCGAAGAAGATACCGTATACGGTAGAACCGCTCTTCTGGAAAATCAGGGGTCCCGGAGATACATCGTGTACCATCAGGCCGCCCAGCAGCATTGCCGTTACGGCGTCGCCCGGGATACCCAGGGACAGCAGCGGGATCATCGCGCCGCCGATGGTTGCATTGTTTGCCGTCTCGGAAGCGACTACGCCAGACATAATACCGGTACCGAACTGCTCCGGATGCTTAGAGGAGTTCTTGGCTACCGTATAGGAAATCATACAGGATACGCCGCCGCCGATACCGGGCAGGATACCGATACCTACACCGATCAGGGTGGAACGGATTGCATTCGGGATTTCCGCTACAAACTCTTTCCAAGTAAAGCCAACGCCTTTGATCTTTACATTGCTCTCAATGGTGAAGTTTTCCGGCTTGCGCACGCCCTCAGCGTATTTTACTACCTCAGTGATGGCGAACAGACCGATCAGCAGAACCAGTAGCTGGAAGCCTGCGGTCAGGTTAACAATACCAAAGGTGAAACGCTGCTTGGAGTCGATAGGCGCCAGACCGACGGTTGCCAGCAGGGCGCCGAGTACGGCTCCGATCAGGCCCTTTACCATATCCTTGCCGCTCAGGGTGATGACCAGGGACAGGGAGAAGATGGCCAGTGCGCAGTACTCAAACGGTCCGAACTTGATAGCTACCTGAGCCAACAGCGGAGAGATAACGATCAGCAGCAGTACGCCCAGGATGGTTCCGATGAAGGAGAATACTACGCCGGCGCCAAGGGCTTTGCCCGCCTGGCCTTTTTCCGCCAAAGGACGGCCGTCAAAGCAGGTTGCCACAGAGGACGGGGTTCCGGGGATGTTCAGCAGGATTGCGGAAATCAGTCCGCCGGAGATACCGCCGATATACAGCGCCACCAGCATGGAAATACCCTGTACGGGAGTCATCGTATACGTTACCGGGAGGAACATTACTACAGCCATGGTAGCGGTCAGTCCCGGGATAGAACCAAAGATAATCCCTACGATTACGCCGATTGCAACCAGGAGAATTACAAACGGGTCAAGTACAACATTGGAAAAGCCTTCTAATACCATTTGTCTTCCTCCTTTCTTAGAAGCCCAGAATACCGGTGGGCAGCAGTACGTTTAAGAAACGTACGAACACAAAGTCAATCGCTACTGCAACAATAACCGCCACGATAATCGGGATGATATAGTTGCGTTTTTCCGGGCGGGTCAGGATCAGAGTCTCTACATACACGTAGATGGCTGTACTGATCAGGAATCCAACCGGCTCCATCAGTGCTACATAGACTGCCAGGATGAGGAATGAACCCAGTACCTCGCGGTTTTCCTTGCAGAGCTCTGCCAGGTTCATACCGGAAGAAATCTTTCCGCCGGCCTTCTCAATGGCTTCCTTTCTCTGCTTTACGCCGCGCACAATCAGCATCAGGCTCAGCAGAAGAAGCAGTCCGCCCCACAGCCACGGAACAAAACGGTTGTCCAGTGGGGTTGATCCGAGTCCTGTGAACGGCGTTATCTGGAAGGAACATCCCAGATAGGCAATTGAAAATGCCGCCAGTACAACACCCGGAATCAGGTTTTTCTTGTACTCCATAACTTATACCTCCTTAATTTTATAATCCTCCTGCCCACAGCCGTCTCCGGCCCTCCCGGGGCTGGATAATTATCGTAAACCTCCATGCGTCACACTGGCGCATCACCGGTTTTCTTCCTGTAAATCCAGCAGATTGCCGCAGGAATCAAACCGAAACGCTCTCGGTTCCTCCAGAACCTCCATTCCTTCCGTTGCCTTTACTTCCTCCAGAAGGGCTTCGGATACGAAAATTTCTTTCAGATACAGTGTGTTTTTGATGTAGACAATCCGCATCTTGTCTTTATCCACGCCGTTCAGCGTCTTGATCGCCGCCTTGATGGCATGTTCGTCAGAGTCCATCACCATGGCCATCCGCACCGGAATGATCACGGTGGAGGTCAGTGCATTGGGATAGGTATTGGCCAGGTCCATCTTTTCCATTACCCGGAAGGTCGTGGTATCCGCCTGTCCCAGTCCCAGAAAGTTTCCGTGGGAGCTGTCCGCAATGTCCAGCACCACCGTACGCTGCTTCTGGATTCCCCCTCCGCCGTAGGGCGTTGACCATGTCCCCGTTACGTTGGGATCCATGCCGCTTCCGGAAAAGTTTTTGCCGATTTCCCGTACAATCAGTACGTCC
>JAHZHG010000009.1:0-9307 GCA_019420425.1 Clostridiales bacterium | reverse complement strand
ATGACCTCAATCCGGCAGGTTTTATCCAACGCGTTTTCGATCACTCCCACGCCAAAGGAAATGGGCGCGTGCTCCAGGACTACCTTTGCAAACACGGGAATCCGCTTTGCCAGCTCGCCAAAGCCTGCGTCGTGCATGGAATCGGCTCCCACCTGCTTTCCCAGGCCGATGGTCATCATTTTGGCCAGTCCGGACTCATATACGCCGCGGAATGCGGTATGGCCTTTTATTCTGCCCACCAGGATAATCGCATCCGATTCCGCTGCAAATTTATCGATATAAACGGGGAGCCCGTCCGGCGTATCTCCCATATAGGTGACCTCCATGGAAGAATAGATCGGACAGCCGCAGAATTCCTCGGTGATCCCATATCCGGTCAGGATTTCCCTCTGGCCCTCCGCTGTGGAGCCGCCGTGGCTGCCCATGGCGGGGATAATATAGGGATTCGCTCCCTGTTCCTTTACAAATGCGGCGACTTCCCGGAGGACCACGTTCATATTGGCGATTTTCCGGCTGCTTCCGGTCAGTACTACGCGCATTCCCGGTTTGATCCGCTCCTTAAACTCCGGCTGGTTCAGCTTCTCCCGTACCACTGCGGCCACGTCCGCAATCGAACCGTCGGGGAATATCTGCCTCACCCTTGCCATCTTCGGAATGTTGACCTCATCCAGTATTTCGTTGATTTTTGTATAATCGCCTATTATCATGGTCTTGCCTCCTGCATATATCGCTGCTTTTCCTTAATGGCCGGCAGCCAAGGATCGTTTGTTATTTACCGCTCCACTTCGGATGCTCATAAACCTTGGGATCTGCCACATACGGCCATTTTTCGCCATTGCATACGGCCAGGCACCCCTCTACGCACATATGCGCCATATTCACAACGGCCTCTCTGGTCTGTGCCGCGCTGTGGGGGCTGCAAAGCAGGTTCTTTGCGGTCAGCAGCGGTCCGCCCGGTACAGGGGGCTCCTCTACATATACGTCGGTTCCGGCTCCTGCGATCACGTCGTTGTTCAGCGCCTCTACCAGAGCCTCCTCATTGATGATTCCGCCTCTGGAGCAGTTGATGATCACTGCGGTTTTCTTCATGGAAGCCAGCTCTTCTTTTCCAATCATGTTTCTGGTGGAATCCAGCAGCGGTACATGGATGGAAATAAAATCGCAGTCCTTCAGCATCTCATGATAATCCTCGTAATACTCGGCGCCCAGCTCCTCTATCTTTTCCTTAGACAGGAACGGATCGTAACCTGCGGTTACCATACCGATGCCCTTACAGATCTTCTGCGCCTCGCGGCCGATGGCTCCCAGTCCGATAAATCCAACCTTTTTGCCCAGCAGCTCAAAGGCCTTCTTGGCGTCGCGGATTTTCCAATTGCCCTTTTCCATTTCTGTCTGTGCTTCCACAAAGTTCTTTGCGATAGCAAACATCATACCTACCGCATGTTCTGCTACGGAACGGTTATTTGCGCCCGGTGTAATGACTACCGGAATACCTCTTTCCGTAGCAGCTGCAACGTCCACGCTGTCGTAGCCAACTCCAGTTCTTCCGATTACCTTGAGGTTCGGAGAATTTTCGATCGCGTTTCGGTCACATTTTGCGATGCGGACGATCAATGCGTCCGTATCCTTCATCTCATCGAGATAGTTATTCGGATCCGCATTATCGGCAACATAAATGTCGGCTTTGCCTTCCAGCATTGCCATACCTTCCGGGCATACTGCCTGGGTCATGGTAAACTTCATGTTTACTTCCTCCTGAATTTCTTTTATTTTATCGTATTTCTTTCATTACCTGTTCAGCAATATTTACCAGTACTTCTCTTTCGCCAAAGCCGCCGGATTTGGAAATCACCTGGATTTTCCGGCCGTCCCAGTAAAGCTGGGAAAGCACTGTTCCCTGTCCAACCTCTGCCACGATGTCCAGCTGGCTGACCCCGATTTCCTTCATAAAGCCCATCAGCGTATCGCCGCCGGTCATCAGGATCGTCATATCCAGCCCCTTTTCCACCAGATACCGCACAATCCTTCCGTGACAGGCGCTGATGGCAAACCGGAACTCCTCGCAGCTAATGCCGTTGCGCTTTGCATATGCCGCAGTGGTCTCCTGCCCTTCCCGGTCAAAGGAATCCACAATTACCCGCTTTTCCCTCCTGCACTTTTCCTCCAGGCCGGCTAACAGGTCCTGTCCCTGAGCCGTGTGCAGGAATTCTGCGTTCAGCTTCTGCTCCGGCAGCAGGGTCCTGCGGTAAAAGCCTTTCCCTTCCGCATACTCAACCTGCTCCAGGGTGATCGGGTTTACGCTGCCGCAGGCCACATAAAATGCGTCGGTTCTGCGGATCTCTCCGCGATGGTTTCCTGCCAGTCCCAGTATTTCGGGGAGGAAGGAGGCAAAGCCTGCACATCCGGAAAGAAGCTTCAGCTCCTTTCTCTCCTTAAGCGCAAGAGCTCTTGTCCGGATATCCTCATTTGCAGAGGCATCAAATACCACAATCTCCCTGTCTGCCCGCTGTGCCGGAATCTCTTCGCCGACCTCCACGGATACGATCCGTCTGTCCGTCTGTTTTGCGAGAATTTCCTGCACCGTGGAACAGGTCATGGGGTCGAAGGGATCCTTTCCAAAACCGCTTTCTTCCAGCTTAACCCCGTCTATGTAATGGATACCCTTTACGGTGGTTCTGCGGACGTCGGGGAAGGCCGGGATAAAGTATATCCGTTTTCCTTCTGCCGCATCCTCCACCGCGGAAAGCTCACTGCCCACATTGCCGCGCAGGGCGGAATCGGTCTTTTTGTAAATCACCTCTACGCCCATATTCACTGCCTGCCGGACAATCGTTGCTACCGTCTCGTAAGCCTGCTCCTTACTCATCGGACGGGTTTCCGAATCGACCACCAATACCTGAGCTGTCTCTGAGATTGATGTGCCGTCCAGCCGTGTACCGGTAAAAACCTGAGTCTCAATCCCCTTTTTAGCGAACTGTACACCAGTATCCAGCGCTCCGGTGAAATCATCCGCTATAATCAACAGCTTAATCATAAGCTTCCTCCGCTCAGTCGTAATGCTTAGTTTTCCTTTTCGGCCTTAGCATTTGCCATTACGATCGCGTAATCCATTGCGTTAACCAGACTCAGCTCGTTTGCGCTGCCGTCTCCCGCATGGCCAAAGCCTGTGCCGTGGTCTACGGATGCCCGGATGATCGGCAGGCCCAGGGTTACGTTTACGCCGGCAACTGCATCCCATCTCTTTAATTCTTTGTTATATACGAAGCCCTTCACCTTCAGCGGGATATGTCCCTGATCGTGGTACATTACTACAACGATATCGTACCAGCCGCCCAGTGCTTTGGAGAATACGGTATCCGGCGGAGTCGGCTTCTTTTCCGGGATGTTAATTCCCTCAGCCATTGCTGCGTCGATTGCCGGCTGGATCTCTTCGATCTCCTCGGTACCGAACATGCCGTTTTCTCCGCAGTGCGGGTTCAGTCCGGCTACGCCGATCTTCGGCTCCTTGATGCCCAGCGCCTTGCAGCCCTCGTTGGCGATGCGGATAACATCCAGAACACGGTCCTTCTTTACCGCATCACATGCCTGACGCAGGGAAACGTGAGTAGAAACGTGTACCACTCTCAGCTCGTCATGGGCCAGCATCATGGTGTATTTCGGGGTGTTGGTATAGTGCGCATAAATCTCGGTATGTCCGGAATAGTGATGTCCGGCCATATTAATTGCCTCTTTGTTCAGGGCGTTGGTTACGGTAGCGTCTACCTCGCCTGCCATCGCCAGCTCGATTACCTTCTTTACATACTGGAAAGCAGCCTCTCCGCACATCGCGGACACCTTACCGTAAACTCGTCTCTCGATATCCACGATGCCCATGTCCAGAACGTCAATGGTACCGAACTCGAATTTTGCGTCTTTTACCTCTTTTACCGCATTGATCTTGATCTGGCCTTCCTTGCCTACGATCTTGACTGCTGCTTCCATGCAGTTTGCGTCGCCGATGATGATCGGACGGCATCTCTCATAGGTAGCCGGTGTCGCCAGAGCCTTTACGGACAGCTCCGGTCCGTTGCCTGCGGGATCTCCCATGGTAATGCCTAAGATTGGTTTGTTTGCCATTTTCTCTCCTCCTGTTTTTATTTCCCGTTTTTTATTATTTCAGTACCTTCAGATAAATGCTGCGGATATCGTCCAGAGACAGCTCCTTCATGTTATTTACCAGCAGTCTGGTCTGCTTGCTTCCCGCGTCTACCAGGAAATCCAGATCCTCCATCTTTACGCCGAACTGCTCCAGATCGGTGGGGATATTGGTTACCTTTACGATGTCGGCAATCTGGTCGATTACGTACTGGGCCTTTTCTGCATCGCTGGCTGCTACCAGTGCCGGATTGATTGCGTCACACAGCTCGGCCAGCCTGGATTCGCAGGCATCCTTGTTGAATGCCATCACGTGGGCAAACAGGATGGCGTTGGATACGCCGTGAGCGATGTGATATTTTCCGCCCAGCGGATAGGACAGTGCGTGAACTGCGGTGGTTCCGCTGGCGGTGATGGCTACGCCGCCGTAGTAAGCGCCCAGCAGCATCTTGTTCTTTGCATCCATGTCATCCGGGTTCTCATATGCCTTGCGGATATTGCCAAAGATCAGCTTTGCGCCGGCCATTGCGTAGGTGTCGCTTAAGGGAGTGGCCTTCTTGGAGGTGTAGCACTCCACTACGTGAGCCAGGGCGTCTACGCCGGTAGCTGCGATGATCGGCTTGGGCAGGCGTTTAATCATCTGTGCATCCAGGATTACGTAATCCGGAATCATGTTGTCGTTAACGATACCCTTCTTGGACTGCTCCTCCGGGATAGCTACGATGGCGTTGCAGGTAGCCTCAGCTCCGGTGCCGCAGGTGGTGGGGATCATTGCGGATTTAATATATTTTCTGGCAATCGTCGGATCATTCAGCAGGTCGCGGATGGTATACGGCGCGTTCTTCAGTACGGTAGTCAGCTTGGCTGCATCCATTACGCTGCCGCCGCCGAAGGCGATGACGAAGTCTCCGTCGAAATCATTTACCTGTGCAAGTACATTCTCCACATCCGTGTATGCCGGTTCCGGCTTCAGGTCGTCAAATACTTTATAGTTCGCGTGGATTTCATCCAGCTGCGCGGTCAGAAGGTCCAAAAGGCCGGTGGAACGGATTCCCTTATCAGTAAAAACAATGATGGATTTTGCTTCTTCCTTTGCAATAATGTCTTTGATTTTCTCGACGCTTCCCTCTCCTGCGTATGCGCACGGCGGAAGTTTTACCTGATATACTGCCATGATTGATTCCTCCTGTTTTTGTATGTTTCATTCTGAAACACTGCTTTTTTATCTTTTTAGTGGTTTTATTCTAACGGATTTCTGATCATTTTGCAACGCTTTTAATTGCTTTTTTTCGTTTCATTTTGACACCATTTATGGGAAGTCTTGTTTTTCTTCGAAAAATTTTGTATCATAGGAATATCATTTTCTTTGTGCAAAAGAAAGGAGCGTCCCATGAGCCCAATACGTATTCTCGTCATTGCTCCCTACGAGGGTATGGCCGAGACCTTTTCCCAACTGGCCCCCCGTTTTCCCGAGGTCTCCCTGACCATCCGCACCGGCAATCTGGAAGCCGGCCTAAAGACTGCCCGTTCTCTGGTTCACAATAACTATGACGCGATAATCTCCCGAGGCGGCACAGCCAAGCTTATCCGCTCCGAGCTGGATATTCCTGTAGTCGAAGCCCCGATTTCCGTCTACGACGTCCTGCGCTCCATTAAGATGGCCGAAAACTACTCCGGCAAGTTTGCCATCGCCGGCTTTTCCATCCTCACCGACTGTGCCCACATCCTCTGCGATCTGCTGCAGTATCACGTGGACATTTTTACCTTTGAGCAGCGAAGCGACGTTATGCCTGCCCTGAAATCCCTGCGGATGCGTGGTTATAATCTTGTCATCTGCGATATGATCGGTACGATTATTTCCTCGCAGCTGGGGATCAGTTCCATTCTTGTATCCTCCGGAACAGAAAGCTGTGAAAATGCGATCAATGAGGTCGTACAGCTGATCTCGGTCAGCCGCCACGTCCACCGGCAGAAAAACCTTCTCCAGGCCATCCTGACCGAAAGCGACGACGACTATCTGATTTACGATCCCCAGGGCTGCATCTGGTTTTCCACCCTGAGCCAGAGCCCCGGCGATCAGACCATCCTGAACATGGCCCAGACCTACTGCTCCGCCTTTCAGAAGGTTCCGGATCAGACCATCGCCAGGCATCTGGAGGATCAGGAGGTTTCCATTCACAACCGGCACGTTTATTATGAAGGACAGAAGTATACCATCCTGAAAATTGTCCGCCGTTCAGCCCTGGTGCGCGATGATGACAACAGCATTTCCATTTATAACCAGCCGGATAACTCCTCCGTCTATAACCCTACCTATAACACGGCTAATTATGTGGGAGATACCCGCGCGCTGATCGACAGCTTCAGCTCCACCCTCTTCCCCGTCCTGATCATCGGTGAAGTGGGCACCGGAAAGGATAAGACTGCGGAGCTGATTTATGAAGGCAGCCCCTATAAAACGCACCCGCTGTATACGATCAACTGCGGGCGGATGAACGAGCGGCGCTGGTCCTCCCTGCTGACCAGTGAAAACTCTCCGCTGAACAACCTGAAAACCACCATCTATTTCAAGGATATCGGCGCACTCTCTGCCAATCAGCTGGAAAAGCTGTTTACTTATTTTGATCACGCAGACCTGAGTAAACGCAACCGTCTGATTTTTTCCTATATTGATACAGAAGAAAAATCGCCAAACAAGGATGTGATTTACACCTACCTGACCAACCGCCTGCTCTGCATGGTGCTGAAAATCCCCCCGCTGCGCGAGCGGATCGAAGACCTGCCCAGCATAACTACCCTGTATATCAACCAGACCAACTCCATCCTTGGCAAGCAGATCATTGGCTTTACGCCCAAGGCTATGGCCAGAATACAGCAGTTTTCCTGGCCAAACAACCTGGATCAGCTCCACCGGGTCATCCATGAGCTGGCTTCTGCGACCAAGGGCCCGTATATCCAGGAGGACACCGTCTCCCTGATTTTGCAGAAGGAAGAGCCCGCAAAGGCCATCCTTTCTCCGGCTGCAGCAGAATCCGGTCTGGATCTGCACAGGCCCCTGGAGGAAATCAACTATGATATTATCCGCTTAATTCTTCAGGAAGAAAATATGAACAGAGAAAAAGCCGCCAGCAGGCTCGGCATCAGCCGGAGTACACTGTGGCGGATATTGAAGGCGCATGGGGAGCAATAGGCTCCCCGACGCGCAGCATAAAGTAAACGTATAGAACCTTTCCGTATGAATGATAGATCGGGATATTGTCGGGCGGCCAGGCAGTCTGTCTGGCCGCAGATATGTGGTACAGACTTATAAATGATATGCTTCCAGCATGGCAGACAGAAAATCCTCGTCTTCAGACAGACGCAGAATCTCCTCCGTTTTTCCGTCTTTAATCATCCGGCTGATCAGATTCAGCAGCACATTTTTGTATTCCTCTCTGGCCTTTTCTGCCTTCTTTTCTGCGACCTCCTCTGCCATGTCCTCCAGATACTCTCCTAAAGTCATATAGTTCGCCTCCAAACTTTTCCTCTTTTTGATTTCGTTGATTTTCCTGCTCAGCCTGAGCAGAAAAGGATCTCCCGTTTGCCGTGCAAAATCCTCACTGGTGTTTTCCACGAATTGGAGAAAATGAACCAGCTGCTGCGGCTCATCAGCGGCGTTCTTCCCCCTGGTGTTGAGAAATATGTGCACGGTATCGTCGCACAGGCCGGCGTCATCTTCCATACAGCGATACGTGTATGTATAGCGGTACTTTCCCCGATGAAACGGATCAAAGGTACAGATGAAGATGACAAACGTGCACGGAAGCCAGTTAAAATCTCTGCCCCGGAGCAGGGTAAAGACGTCCATCTCTCCCTGATAGAAACGGCTCCGCTTGGGGAGATTTCTCTTGTTCTGGTTCTGCATTTCCACGTTGTAGCAAATTCCGTGCTCATCCGATGCGCGGACGTCCAGCCGCACGCCGTGGAAGCCGGGATGAACGCTGATGCTGTCCTCCGTGCGGACATTCACCTCCCGGATCGGAAATCCGAGAATACATTCCAGTACAGACCTGCAGATTTCCGGATCTGCCATGGTGACGGCGAATAGAAATGCATTGCTTAAATTGAGTGATTGAAACTGTTCTTTTGGGTTCATGATTTACCTTTCTGACTATGTGGTACGCTTACAGAAAGGTTCTATATTAAAACTATAGATCATTTTCTTCCGCAAATCAAGCAACATTTTGAATATATCGTCAAGCCTAAAAAAACGGCTGCTGAAACAGCAGCCGTAGATAGCCTTTGATTCTAAACTATGCTCTTGTCTAGTGTCTGTCGGCTTCCACCAGCACTGTGGATATGGCTCTTCCCGGCACAGTCAGCGGCAAAATCTCTTCCCCCAGCCGCAGAATCACCGGGCGCTCCTCCCCGCCGCGGTTCAGGATCACCACGGCCAGACTGCCGTCGGGATTTTCAAAGCCAACCTGCTCCAGCCTGTCCGTATAGATCGTCGTTCCGATCTGCCTTGCCCCTGGCCGGATGTACCTGCTGAACTGGCTGATATAATAATAAGAAAGCTTATATTCTACCTGTCCCGCGTCTTTACCAACCATCACCGGTGACTCACAGTAATTCCCCACATGGTTGGGCCCGCCTTCATTGTTCAGTACGATATTCCAGTCAAAAAAGCCGTTCATCCCCGCCCGAAAGTTGCCGATCATATCATGGGCGTACATCTGGGCATTGCTCAGCTGGTCGGCATCAAATCGACTGTACTCGATACATCCTTCTGAAAAGATCAGCTTTTTATCCGGATATTTTTCGCGCACCATTCGAAGGGCGTCAAAGTGATCGCCGCTGTACCAGTGAAAGGCCAGCCCCGCGATCTGTCCGTCTGTCTTGGCATCAATCTCGGCACACGCCCGGTCAAACAGGCGCTCCTTGTTGTGATCCCAGATAAAGATGTCGATATCTCCGCGTCCTTCTTTTACCAGCTGCGGATACAGATATCCGGATAAAAACTCCCGCTCCTCCTCTGGCGTAAACAGGCAGCTGTCCCAGGTCTGCGCCGCATTCGGCTCGTTCTGTACGCTCAGTGCCGCCACATAAATCCCGCGCTTTTCGTACTCTTCAATGTACCGGCAGATATATCTTGCCCAGCGGGAATAATATTCCTTTTTTAGTTTGCCGCCCC
>JAHZHG010000089.1 GCA_019420425.1 Clostridiales bacterium | reverse complement strand
CCTCGCTGTAGTAGGGCTGCAGTGCTTTGCTCAGGGCTTCGGGGGTGAAGCCGGGGCCGTCGTCGGTGATGGTGAGGCGAAGGCCGCCCGGGGCTTCGTCCAGGGTGGCGGTTATGGCAAAGCGGGCGTGGCGGGCAGCGTTGGAGAGCAGGTTTTCAAAGACCTGGGAGAGGATTTCTGCGTCCAGGATGGCCTGGGCGGAGTGGGTATGGTTTTCGAAATGGAACTGCTTTCCCCTGGACTGGCAGAACAGGATTGCGGAGCCGTTCAGCCCGGCGGCTAATTCCTGGAGCCGGACAGGCCTGCAGGAGGGCTGCATATCCTCCAGCCGCTGAAGCTGGCTCATGCTGTCAGCGTAGTGCTCAAGACGGGTGAGATGCCGTTCCATGATGGCCGCGGTCTCGCGGGTCTGTGGGGAGTCGGAGGAGAGCTGCAGCATTTCGTTATAGCCCTTGAGCACGGTCAGCGGAGTGCGCAGATCGTGGGCCAAGGCGGCATTGAGGCACTTGCGTTCCTCCATTTGCCGCCACATCCGGGTGTGGTTTTCGGCTAAGGCAGAACGCATGGTTTCAAAAGCGGCGCAGAGCTGCCCCATTTCGTCCCGTCTGTCATAGGATACGGAAAAATCCAGATCGTTTCCGGAGATGCGGGCGGAGGCTTCGGTCAGCAGGGCCAGGGGACGCCTGAGTTTGTTGCGGTAAAAGAGAAATACGGCGGCAAGCAGGCAGAGGGCGCTGTAAATTGGAGCGGCGATCACAGGAAGAATATCCAGAAGGGAATCCAGCCGTTGATCCGCCGCAGTCATGGGATCAGGCTCAGTGCTGATGTAGGTTCCTTCGCCCAGGCGCTCTCCCTTTTCGTTGGTCAGATAATACCGCTCCTGTGCGGCATGGTATTTGGCGTGTATGCTAAGGGACAAACTGGAACAGACAGAGGCTGTGAGATTGCTCAAAAGCAGCGCCGCAGCAGCAAAGAAAACAATATAGCAGGCAATGCTTCTGCGCAGGGACAGATTTTGAAAAAAAGACTTTAGCTTACCCATTTATATCCGCACCCCCAGACAGTTTCAATATAGGTTTGATCGGTATATGCCGCCAGCTTCATCCGCAGCCGGCGGATATGCTCAGCCACAACGCTGCTGTCTCCCTCGCTGTCGTATCCCCACACCCGTTCGTAAATCCGTTCGCGGTCAAAGACCTGCCCGGCGTTCTGGGAGAGGAGGGCGGCGATGTCGAACTCTTTTTTGGCCAGGGGGATGGAGGTATCCCCTATATAAATCGTGCGGCTGCCGTAGTCGATGGAGAGATCTCCGGAAAAACGGATTCTGGTTTCTAGCCGGCGGCGTTCCTCGCGGCGCAGGTGGGCCTGCACCCGGGCCTCCAGCTCCAGCAGGGAAAAGGGCTTTACGATATAATCGTCGCCTCCGGCGGCAAAGCCGTTTACCTTGTCGGCATCCTCAATGCGGGCGGTCAGAAACAGAATGGGGCAGGCGACCAGATCGCGGATACGTCTGCACACCTCCAGGCCATCCAGTCCGGGCATGTTGATGTCCAGTAAAATAATATCCGGATTCCGTGCCGCCTGATTCAGCGCTTCGCGGCCATTTTCGGCGGTCAGGACGAGATAGTCCTTTCCTTCGAAAAAACATTTCAGCATACCGACAATGTCGGGCTCATCGTCTGCAATCAGTATGGTTTTCATGACAAATCTCCTTTCAAGCAGCCGGAGAAAGACCAGGTTATCATAAATCTCCGATCTCTACCATTATTCCACAAAACAGGAAATCTCTCAACCGGATTTTGCCATCTGCTATTGCAAACCGACTGTACAAAAAAAGACCGGCAGAGCGGATAAAGCGCTCTCCCGGTTTTATGGTTATTTGGCGGCTTCCGAAGTGTTCAGGAGCCGCAGATAGTGGTTGGCTTCCCGAAGAACATGGTCTGCCAGCAGAGGCAGGATGACGGAGCGGATTTCGCAGCCGGTGATTCCTTTTGTACCGGCTGTCTTGAAGGCCTGGTACTGTACGGTGGTTTCCAGCGAGCGCTTTGACAGCTCCTCGCAGGCCTGGCAGTCCTGTGCTCTGGCATCCTCCAGCAGGCGGCAGTAGTCGCAGGCGAAGGTGTCTGCCGTTTCCATCAGGTCACACTCCGTTGGGTCAAGGAGGCCGCGGATAAACTGGGCGTGTTCCATCATAATCTGATTCCAGAACAGCTCTGTGGACGGCATATCCCGTACGGACATACAGCCGTTCTGCTCCAGATCGACAATGGTCTGGCGATACAGCCTGGCTTCCCTGAGGATGTGCTCGATGAGCAGCGGATAGTTGGCCGTGTACAGGCGGCAGGAGGTAACCTCCCGGAGAATTTGTTCTTTAAAGGAAATCAGGCCGTTTAGCAGCTGCAAAGCTTTCCGGTTCAGCGCCTGTACAGGGGTGACCAGCCGACGGTTCGGCGTGCCCGGGATACCGGCCTTTAGCTGTTTTTCTGCCTGGGTAATCTGGCAGTCAATGGGGATGCCGGTCAGGTGAGCGGTCTGCTTTTCCGCCATTTCCGTATATTCTGTAAATACCTCGCCGGATTCCAGAACGGCTGCGCTGGCAACGCCGTTGGCCAGCCGCACGGTGGTTTCCAGTACGTGCTCAAACTGTTCGCGGAACCATTCGGCTTTATCCCTGTATTCCGTCTCTGCGGCCGGGAAAGCGGCCTGGAGAAACAGGGCGTGTTCCTTCATGATCCGCCCAAAAAACAGGTGTGTTTCCAATGATGGGGCTACATATTCTTTCATGGCTGTGCATACCTTATCATTTATGGTTTCCTTACAGTATATGCAGACAGCCCGGCTTTATCAATGGAAAACGAGGGCCAGGAAGCAGGCGGCCAGGGCGGACACGGCGGCTCCTCCCGCCAGTTGTCCGGCGGTATGCCGCCCGGTACGGAGGCTGGCCAGACAAACCAGGGCTTCTGCGGCCAGCCCTGCGATTGCGGCGGGATAAAGGCCAAAGTAGAAAAAGATAACCGCCGGCGCCATGGCTCCGCACGAGTGTCCGCTTATCTTTCGGTGAAGCGCTTTGTTAAAGAAAAGGATAAGCATTCCGGATAACAGGTATTCCAGATATATGATCCAAAGTCCGCCCGCAGAGGGCAAAAGCAGGTTGGAAAGACAGCCCAAAATATATCCGGCTACGGCAAAGAGCATAGCCAGGCTCCGCTGGCCCTCGCGGCCTTTATCCTTATATTTGGGGATAAATTTCTGTAATGGATAGGCCAGGAGGGGGAAAACAGTAAGGAAAAGCAGGCTGAGGATGAACCCTGCCGGACCGCCGAAAATGCCGGGGCGTGCGGCCCAGAGGGTAAGCAGCAGAAAAGCGGCCATGATTGGCGCGACAGTGAGCCTGCGGATAAATAAGTATACGTTATCCATAAGCGATCTCCTTGATTTTTGAAAAATTCTTTTCTAAAATAGAGCTGTTACATATTGTAACATTCGGGTGTTTTTGGTGCAACTGTTCCCCTTTTAACTGTTACAAAACAAGGAGTTTTGTTTATGAAAAAGAAGAATCAGGCAAATCTTCTGGCGAGAGAGTGTATAGTTACGGCGCTGATCCAGCTGTGCGGGCAGAAGCCGTTTTCATCCATATCCATTTCCGAGCTGACTGAGCGCGCCGGGGTTTCCCGGATGACGTATTACCGGAATTACTGTTCTAAGGAAGAGATATTCCAGAGCCATATGAATGAGATTGTGGAGGCCTACCGGGAGGATGTCTGCCGTATAAAACGGCCGGAAACGTATGGGGAATATGAAAATATTCTTCATTGCTGCCGGTATTTTGAGAGGCATAAGGTGTTTATTGCCTGCCTGCTGAAGGTGGGGATGGGAAATCTGCTGCTGGATGCGCTCAGCTCTTATATGATTTCTGCGTATTATACGAACAAAGAATCTTCGGAGCTGTATTACGCGCTGATGGCGTATGCGGGAGCTCTGTTTAATGTTTATATTGCCTGGTTGAAAAATGGTGGGCGGGAGCCGGTGGAGGAGCTGGCGGATGTGATATATGCAATCCCAGAACTAAGCCGCAGTGAATGCGGCGTATAAAGTATACCTTTTATATATCCCCCTAAACAGTAACTACGCAGGAACAAAACGCCGTAACAGTTCAGCTCAGGACTTTGCACTTGCTGCAAAGTCCGTAAGAACACGTAAATTTTACCAAGAGAGAATCGGCCCCTCGCCGCAGGCGACTTTCAATGGGCAGATTCTGTAACAGTTTAGCCAAAGGCTGAACTGTTACAAAACGCCAAGGGGAATAACGGAATGGCATTGATATTTATGTTTTACTGTGATATATTAACGTCGTACAGGACTTAAGCAATGCTAACCGTCCAGTATGTCGGCCGGACGGCGGCAGGCAATGTACAGAATGGAGAATATTATGGTAGACAAATGGCAAATTACGATTCCGGAGCTGACCGGGGACGAGGAGAGAGGCGTTTATGTCTATCTGCCGGAATCTTATCATTATGACCGGAACAGACGGTATCCGGTTCTTTATATGTTTGACGGACATAATGTGTTCTTTGACTCAGACGCTACATATGGAAAATGCTGGGGCATGAAGGAATATATGGATCGCACGGGCACGCAGATGATTGTTGCGGCGGTGGAGTGCAATCACAGTCCGGATAACGGACGGCTGAAGGAATATTCGCCCTATTCCTTTACCGGGCCGGGAATAGGAAGGATTGAGGGAAAAGGGCAGATTACGATGGAGTGGCTGGCAAATGTGTTTAAGACGGAGATTGACAGCAGATACCGTACCCTGCCTGACCGGGAGCATACCTTTATTGCCGGCAGCTCTATGGGCGGATTGATGAGCCTGTATGCGGTGCTTGCGTATAACTCGGTATTTTCCCGGGCGGCCGCGCTTTCTCCGTCTATCTGGTGCTCTCCGGGCAAGCTGAACCGGCTGGCCGGGGAGGCAGAGCTTGAGGCGAATACGGTGGTCTATATGGATTATGGCTCCGAGGAGCTGGGCAATCACGAGGGAATGCGGAAGCAGTTTTCCCGTATGACAGCGAAGCTGATGGAGCGGGGCATTTGGGTGGAAAGCAGGATTGTCCCCGGAGGAAGCCATTGTGAGGCCAGCTGGGAGAGGCAGATTCCGTTTTTCATGGCTGCGCTGACGTATCAGCTGCAGTAAAGGAGTGTGTATTATGGAAGTACAGTATCATAAGGCGTACAGTCAGGCGCTTGGTCGGGATATGGAATGGAAGGTCTATGGACACGCAGGCCGTCCTGTGCTGTTTATTCCCTGCCAGGACGGACGGTTTTTCGACTTTGAAAATTTTCATATGACCGATGTGTGGGCGCCGTGGATCGAAGCCGGAGAGGTGATGGTCTTTTCGATTGATACGGTGGATCAGGAGACGTGGTCGAATAAGAACGGGGACAGCCGGTGGCGGATCTGCCGGTATGAGCAGTGGATACGGTATATCACGGATGAGATGGTCCCGTTTATGCGGGATATGGTCAATGCACGTAACGGCTGGACCGGTTATCCCGGAGTGATGGTATTTGGATGCAGTCTGGGAGCGACCCATGCGGCAAATCTGTTTTTCCTACGTCCGGAGACGTTCGACGGGCTGCTGGCGCTCAGCGGCATTTATACTGCGGAGTACGGATTTGGTTCCTATATGGACGATCTGGTGTATATCAACTCACCGGTTCACTATCTGGCGAATATGCCCGCGGATCATCCGTATGTTGAGCTTTATAATCGCAAAAAGATGGCTATTTGTGTGGGACAGGGGCCGTGGGAGCTGCCGGATTCCACGAGACAGTTGCATGGGATTTTGCAGAGTAAGGGGATTAACGCCTGGGTGGATTACTGGGGATATGACTGCAGCCACGACTGGTACTGGTGGTACAGGCAGGTCGAGTATTTTGTGCCGTACCTGCTGGGACAGAGATAAGGAAAAAGAGAGGGATGCCAGGGATGAAAAACATTATTTTTATTTCGCCGAATTTTCCGACAAACTATTGGATGTTTTGCCGGGAGCTGAAGAAAAACGGGATGAACGTGCTGGGGATCGGCGATCAGCCGTATGATGAGCTGTCGCAGAATTTAAAGGACAGCCTAAATGAATATTACAAGGTGGGCAATCTGGAAAATGACGATGAGGTGTACCGCGCGGTGGCGTTTCTTATCTACAAGCATGGCCGGATTGACTGGCTAGAGTCCAATAATGAATACTGGCTGGAGCGGGATGCAAGGCTGAGGACGGATTTTAACATTACGACTGGTTTCCAGGCTGCGGATATTCCGCATATTAAGTTTAAATCCAAAATGAAGGAGTATTATCAGCGGGCAGGGATTCCGGTGGCCAGATATTATATGGTAGAAACGCTGGAGGGCTGCCTGGAGTTTGCGCAGAAGGTGGGCTATCCGGTGGTGGCCAAGCCGGACAACGGCGTGGGCGCTTCCCATACCTTTAAGATTGAAAATGAAGAGCAGATGAAGCAATTTTTTGAGGTGAAATGGCCGAATACCTCATATATCATGGAGGAGTTTGTAAACGGTGAGGTAAACTCCTACGATGCGATCATTGATTCCCAGGGAAATCCCATGTTTGAGACGGGAAATGTGACGCCGATGTCTATTATGGATATTGTGAATCATTCGGATAATTCGATTTTCTATATTTTGAAAAACCTGCCGGGGGATACCCGGGCAGTGGGACGGGCTACGGTCAAGAGCTTTGGGGTGAAGAGCCGGTTTGTGCATTTTGAGTTCTTCCGCCTGCTGAAG
The DNA here is from genome assembly GCA_019420425.1 of Clostridiales bacterium. Taxonomy (GTDB): domain Bacteria; phylum Bacillota; class Clostridia; order Lachnospirales; family Lachnospiraceae; genus JAHZHG01. Next base: position 2,324 of record JAHZHG010000089.1, on the reverse strand, counting down.
GATCAGGAGGGGCTGGGCAAAAAGGGTGATCTGGTCGCGCTGGAGGTAAATATGCGGCCCAGCGGTGGCGTGACGCCGGATATGATCGATTTCGCCCACAGCACGGATGTGTATAAAATCTGGGCGGATATGATCGCTTTCGACCGCTCCACGATGCCGATTGGAGAGCACGCATACTGCGCCTTCGCGGGACGCAGGGACGGCAAGGACTTTGCGATGAGCCATGCGGATATTCTGGAGAAATATGGGAAGCAGATGAAAATGATGGAACGGATTCCCGACGTGCTGTCCGGGGCGATGGGGAATCAAATGTATGTGGCTGTGTTCAATTCCCAGAAGGAAATGGACGAGTTTTATCAGGATATATTGAAGTGCAACGAATAAGCATGTTACTGGTTACTGTTCAGACCCGAGTCACGCACTTGCTGCGTGACTGCGGAAGAATGTGATTCAGGAGGTAGTTTGGGCTTCGCGAAGCGAACTTTTTATGCCCAAACTACGGTTACTGGGCACGCAGTGAACAGCAACCGTTACTAGGCACGAAGTAAACCGTAACATAAGAGTTGAAAAAAACAGGCAAGTGTGATATACTAAATACATAAACGGGAAAGCCAGAGACACGGCTTACCCTCTATAATAAACTACTGTTTCTCACAAACAGCCGTCATTATTTGGGGTAATGGCGGCTATTTTCGTTTATCCCGGAAGATTGTGTAGCACAACCCTATCAGGGTGCAGATGAATATTCCCATCTGAATCAAATCAGCATATGTAACATACATCAGCAACGCCCTCCTTTCTTCTGTACCCGCCAAAAGGGGTATGACAGCTGGAGGGGTAGCCCCTCCAAAAGGGAGGGTAAGCCGCCCGGCTCTGACTTTCCACAATTGCATTTTAACATATCATATCATATATAGCAAGAAGAACATTTTCTATTGCTGATGCTATTTTCTGAATGGTTTTTCATTTGCTGTTTGGCGGACTTTGCGTTATAATGACGCTAAGCGCTGATGATGAACATGAGGAGGAGAAAAATGGCGGTTCCTAAATATGATGAAATGTACCGGGTTTTTCTGGATTGCCTGGAGGATGGCGGTTTGCACAGGTCAAAAGAGGTTAAGGAGTATGTTGCGCAGAGGATGGAAATTTCCGAAGAGGAGCGCCAGGAGCTGCTGCCCAGCGGGCGTCAGGCGGTTTTTGATAATCGTATTGGCTGGACGCGGACGTATCTGAAAAAGGCGGGGCTGGTGGAAAGTCCGGCGCGGGGAGTGTATGTGCTGACCCCACAGGGAAGGGCTGTGCTGGAGGAGAATCCAGAGCGCATTGACAATCATTATCTGGGACGGTTTCCGTCATTTAGGGCGTTTGTGGGCGCGGCAGCGGATACGGTTACGGAGCGGACCCCTATGCCGGTCAACGATCAGACGCCTCAGGATACCTTTGACCATGCATACCGGCAGATGAATGATACGCTGGCTGAGGATGTGCTGACTGAGGTGATGAAGCAGACGCCGGAGTTTTTTGAGCATCTGGTGGTGCGTCTGCTGATCCGCATGGGCTACGGCGGTTCCCTGGAAAATGCGGGGAGCGTGATTGGCAAAAGCGGAGATGAAGGGATAGACGGAATCATCCGGGAGGACAAGCTGGGCTTTAGCCTGATTTACATACAGGCAAAGCGCTGGGAGCTTGACCGCACAATCGGCAGGCCGGAGCTGCAGAAGTTTGTAGGCGCACTGGCGGGGCAGGGAGCGACGAAAGGACTGTTTATTACCACTGCGCAGTTCACGAAGGAAGCGCGGGCATATGCAGAAAAGCAGCATACCACCAAGGTAGTGCTGGTGGACGGGCTGATGCTGTCGAAGCTGATGATCGAGTACAATCTGGGCGTATCGGTTGAAGCGGTGTATGAGGTCAAACGGCTGGATACGGATTTCTTCAGTGAGGATTTGGATTAGGTAACAGTTCAGCCCAGGACTTTGCACTTGCTGCAAAGTCCGTAAGAACACGTAAATTTTACCAAGAGGGAATCTGCCCCTCGCCGCAGGCGACTTTCAATGGGCAGATTCCGTAACGGTTCAGCCAAAGGCTGAACTGTTACTGGATTAGAGATAAAATATTAGCTATGAATGAATTTGTATTTTATCAAAAAATATTGGGAGAACGTGATTCGGGAATCTGAAATGTAGAAAATACTATACCTTTCAGGCATCCCAGAATTTGGCCGCAGTGAATGCGGCGCATAAAGTATAGAATTTTACACACTTGGATTCCCGGACGCCGCTATGGGAAGGAGGTTGTCCATCCGTCGCTGATGGCAACGCTCC
>JAHZHG010000088.1:3720-9145 GCA_019420425.1 Clostridiales bacterium | reverse complement strand
ATAAAAAAACTGCCTTATGGCTCCCGCCACAGGCAGTTTTTTGTTCATACCCTCCGGTTATCCCAGAGCTGAGCCGCAGTATACGCGGCTCATAACGTATGATTTTTATACAAGCTTAACAGGGTTCAGCTTTACGCCCGGTCCCATGGTCGGCGCGATGGTTACGCTTCTCAGGTACTGGCCTTTTACAGCGGCTGGTTTTGCCTTGTTAATAGCTTCGATAAGCGTCTGGAAGTTGTCCGCTAACTGCTCCTCGGTGAAAGAAGCTTTTCCAATTGGCACGTGAATGATATTGGTTTTATCCAAACGATATTCAATCTTACCGGCTTTGATATCCTTTACTGCTTTGGTAACGTCCATGGTTACGGTACCTGCCTTGGGGTTGGGCATTAAGCCCTTCGGTCCAAGTACGCGGCCCAGACGTCCAACTACGCCCATCATGTCCGGGGTAGCTACGACAACGTCAAAATCCAGCCAGCCTTCGTTCTGGATCTTCGGAACCAGTTCCTCAGCTCCAACATACTCTGCACCTGCAGCCAGTGCCTCGTCTGCCTTTGCATTCTTTGCGAATACAAGTACGCGAACCTTTTTACCGGTTCCATGGGGCAGTACAACGGCGCCACGAATCTGCTGATCTGCATGACGTCCATCACAGCCAGTTCTGATATGAACCTCGATGGTTTCATCAAATTTTGCTACGGCAGCTTTTTTTACTAAGCTGATCGCATCTTTGGTCTCGTAAAGCGTTGCGCGGTCGATCGCCTTAGCAGCCTCTACGTATTTCTTACCTTTTTTTCATATTAAATAACCTCCTGGTGGTATTTGCGGGAATATCCCTCCCACGTTCGTTCTGCTTTTCTGGTTAAATGTTTGGGAATCGGTTAGCCCTCTACAACGATGCCCATGCTTCTTGCAGTTCCGGCGATCATGCTCATGGCTGCTTCAACGCTGCCTGCATTTAAATCCGGCATCTTCAGTTCTGCGATCTCTTTGATCTTGTCCTTGGAGATGGTCGCTACCTTGGTCTTGTTCGGAGTACCGGAACCGGATTTCAGGTTGCATGCTTTCTTTAACAGAACAGCAGCTGGCGGAGTCTTGGTGATAAAGCTGAAGCTTCTGTCTGCGTAAACCGTGATTACCACGGGGATGATTACATCGCCCTTATCTGCGGTTCTTGCATTAAACTCCTTGGTGAACTGTACGATGTTTACACCGTGCTGACCCAGAGCAGGTCCTACAGGGGGAGCAGGTGTTGCTTTACCAGCAGGAATCTGTAATTTAATATAACCTTCTACTTTTTTTGCCATCTTAAGGCACCTCCTATGTGGTATTGTCGGGGGTTTCCCTCCCACGGCTGCCGCATCACATCCGGCAGCAATTGCTTTCTTACATTTTCTTTACTTCAGCGAAGCCGATCTCGACCGGGGTCTCTCGCCCAAATAATTCAACATTGATTGTGACAATCTGCTTGCTGTGGTTCATGGACTGAATCACGCCCACGGTGTCTTTCCATACGCCGCCGGTTACCGTAATGGTATCTCCCTCTTCAAAGTCTACCTCGACCTCTTCCGTGTGGATACCCAGGTTGTACATTTCTGTATCGGTAAGCGGTACTGGCTTTGATCCCGGACCAACAAATCCGGTTACTCCACGTGTATTTCTCACCACGTACCAGGTGTCATCGTTCATGATCATGTTCAGCAGCACATAGCCGGGAAACATCTTTTTCTGGACGGTTTTCCGTGTACCGTTTTTCATTTCGATAACATCCTGCATCGGGACTCTCACTTCCAGAATCTGATCTTCCAGATGTCTGTTCTCGATTGTCTTTTCAATGTTGGCCTTTACCTTGTTTTCATATCCGGAATAGGTATGAACAACATACCAGCATGCTTCTGCCATACAATCACCTTTGCCCTTATACTGTACTAGAAACTGATAGTTACCAGGAAGTCAACGCCGTACTTCACGATCAGATCGAGAATAGCAATGATAATTCCTAATACGATAGAAACGGCAAGCACTGCAACTGTCTGTTTGGCAGTGGTCTTTTTATCCGGCCAGATGATTTTCCGGAACTCGGCTTTCAGACCGTCAAACCAGCTCTTCTTTTGGGTTTTTTCTGTTTTTACAGTCTCTCCCATTTCAATCACTTCCTTTACCTGTGGTCTATCGACTATTTCGTTTCCTTGTGTGATGTGTGTCTCTTACAGAATCTACAGTATTTCTTGGTCTCCATCCTGTCCGGATGAGTTTTCTTATCCTTTGTCATGTTGTAGTTTCGCTGTTTACACTCCGTGCATGCCAATGTGATTCTTACGCGCACAACTTCCACCTCGCTCTCTTTTGATCGTTACTGCGGCCCGCGACAGCCGCGTTAATTTTAGGCATAAAAAAAAAGCCTGCTTCCATACGCCCGTCTATCATAGCATAGCGAGCGCCGGAAGTCAAGCTATTTCTGCAAAATTCCCATTTTCTCTGCTTCGTTTAACAGAAGCTCGTTTCCCCTGTTCATCGTACCGAATTCCCGGACACACGGGATTACCCTGCGGCAGGTTTTCATTACAGCAAGGGCCTCCTCCACGTGGGCCTGGCTGACCGGTTCAAAGGGGGACTCGGCGATTACCCTGGCGGACAATGCACGGGCCACCTCATAGTCTACGTCGTTTTCGTGGATGACTCCGGCCGCAAAGGGGATGCCTTCACGCCACAGCCTGCGGTATGTGGAAATTCCGCTGCCGTTTCCGCCGATCACAAATATCTCCGGCGCGCCGGCCACAGGCTCTAGCTCCACACATCCGAAGGCCGCGTTATAGCTGCCGCTTTCGATTCCGTAGAGCTGCCGGATATACGCGGAAGTAAAAATCTCCTCCGGCGGGCCGCAGCGCTCGATCCGGTCTCCGTTTACACAGACCACGACATCCGAGATTTTCTGGGCCAAATCCAGCTCATGGAGGGACATGATGACCGCCACCTGTTTTTCCAGAACCATCCGCTTCAGGATGGTCAGCAGCTCCAGCTTGTGGCGGATGTCCAGAAATGAGGTCGGCTCGTCCAGCACAATCACCTCGGGTTCCTGACAAATCGCCCGGGCCAGCAAAATCCGCTGACGCTGTCCGTCGCTGATTGCCGAGAAGTCTCTGTCCCGCAGTTCCAGCGCATGCACCAGCTCCATGGCCTTTTGCACCTTCTGCCTGTCCTCCTGGGACAGGATGCCCAGGGTTCCGGTATAGGGGTACCGTCCGGTGCCCACCACATCCTCACAGGTCATCAGCTCCGGGCGAATCCGCTCGGTCATAACCAGCGAGAGCTTCTGGGAAAGCTCTTTGTTGGTCATCCGCTGCATCAGCTTCTGATCCAGCCAGACCGTGCCGCCAACCAGCTTCAGCTGCCTGGTCATACTTTTTAATATGGTAGATTTTCCCGCGCCGTTGGGACCGATCAAGGTCAGGATCTGTCCTTTATTTACGCTTAAGTTAATGCCGGAGATCAGCGGTTTTCCGTCGTAGCCAACGGTCAGCTCCTCCGTGTATACAAAAGAATTTTTCATTTCTAAACCCGCCTCTGCCTTCGTATCATGATATAGATGACCACCGGCGCGCCGAACACTGCGGTTACCGAGCTGATGCTCAGCTCTACCGGGGCAAACACCGTCCGGGCAATCAGGTCGCAGAGCAGGCAGAAGGATGCTCCGCCCAAAAAGCAGGCCGGGATCACCAGAAGCGGCTTTGCCGTCTTTAATGCGCTTTTCATCAGATGGGGAACCGCAATGCCCACAAAGGAAATCGGCCCGGCAAACGCGGTCACGCAGGCGGAAAGAATACTGGAAAGCAAAATCAGCATGACCCGGAACGCCTGGATGTTCACGCCCATATTCCGGGCATAAACCTCTCCCAGCTGATACGCGCCAATGGGCTTGGACATAAAGAAGGTAATCAGAAACGTAATCAGCACCACCACGGCCATCACGCCCACATTCTCCCAGGACATTCCGGAAAAGCTTCCCTGGGACCAGTTGTGCAGATTTACAATGTTGGAATCGTCGGCAAAGGTCACGACAAAGTCCGTGACCGCAGAACAGATATAGCCGATCATTACGCCGCTGATGACCAGCATGGCCATCTGCTTTACCTTTCGCGAAATCAGAAGCACAAAGCCCATGGAAATCAGGGAGCCGACAAAGGCTGCGCCAATCATTGCCCCCGAATTGAGAATCATTCCGTGCTCCAGCGCATAGATCATGACCAGGGCCACCACCAGCTTTGCCCCCGAGGAAATCCCCAGGACGAACGGCCCGGCAATCGGATTGGCAAAGAAGGTCTGCAAAAGAAAGCCGGACACGGAAAGCGCCCCGCCCAGGATGATTACCGCCAGGATTCTGGGCAGGCGGATCTCCCAGATAATATTGTAGGCCGTCTCCTCCCCGTTTTTGTGAAAAATAATCTGAAAAATCTCCTCCACCGACAGCCTGATGCTGCCGGAGTTAATGTTCAGCACGCTCAGCACCACCAGCAGCAGCGCCAGTACCGCGAAGGAAACCATCCACCTGCCTCTGCGGTCTGCTCTCTCCATTTTCCTTCACCGCCTATCCCTGCAATTTATGGATATAGTTCAGCTCATCCGGAGCCGGATCGCTGTCGGTCAATATGGTGTGAATATCCGCAATCATATCGCCAAGTCCCGTTGTCTCCTGGAACAGATTTTTCTCTGTGCACCAGACATTTCCCTCCTGCACGGCCTTAAAATCCTTCAGCAGCGCGCTTTTGGCCAGCAGCTGATCCACGGTCTCCAATTCTCCGTCTATCGTGCTGTTGTAGATCAGGCAGTCTGCATCCTTTGCCCCGGCATAAAACTCCTCCAGCTGCATATTCAGCGTAGACAGGGCATTTTCCTCATCCTCCAGATCGGAAAAAATATACCGTCCTCCGGCCAGTTCGATCATCTTTGCTATATAGTCGCTGCTCTTGCGGACATTGGCATAGCCTGTGGACGTGATGTAAAAGAATGCCACTGTTTTTTCGGTGTTTTCCTCAGTAAACACCTGCTCCAGCTTCTCTTCCTGTCCGGCAAACCAGCTTTCTGCCTCGTCCTCCCTGCCCAGCAAAACAGAATACAGCTTTATCCATTCCATCCTCCCCATCGGATGGGGTTCGTAGCTGGAGCGCTCCACCAGAACGGGGATGCCGAACTGCTCCAGCTTTTCCTTCACCTCCGGCGTATGGTAAATCATCGTAGACTCCACCGCCAGTGAACAGTCCTGGCTCAGGATCAGCTCATAGTCCGGAGCGCTGTATTTTCCTGCATAGACGATCCTGCCGTCCTCCATGGCCTGCTTTGCCTCCTCCACGTACCAGCCGTCGGCAGCTGTTCCTGACAGGCCAATGGCGTCCAGTCCGTCCAGGGCGCAGAAAAGATCCATGGCCGA
>JAHZHG010000088.1:0-3710 GCA_019420425.1 Clostridiales bacterium | reverse complement strand
TGTATCGGTTTCTGTAAAACCGTAATGTCCTCATCCAGATTTTCCGGAACAGGCTTTCCCTCCGGTTCAACTAAAAATTCGCCGCTGTCCTTAATCGACACCAGCGCATAATCATTCTCATCATACTCCACCGTGAACTGCTGGGCATAGTCCAGCTCCATTTGGCGGTTCCATTCCATTTCCTCCCAGGAAACGGCGGCTCCCTCCGCCCCCTGCGCCTGGCCGGCACAGAGAAGCAGAAGAAGCATACTCATTCCTATTTTTTTCATTATTCTGCCTTTTCTAATGTGGAAGAATCAAAACACAGGGTATACTCGATTTCATGGGGTGTGCTCATGGCTACTGTATCCGCAACTACGGGCATCTTATAGTCAAAGCCGTCCACCGGGATATCGAAGGTGGAATTGCCCTCGGTGCTGACCGGCTCGAACTTTTCCTCGCCAATCCGCATATAATCGTAGTTGGAGCTGCTCCAGATAACCGTCGCCGTCACCTCTCCGTCCTTCACGGTCAGCGCAGCGGGCGACTCTACGGAGGCCCTGCCCGAACCGCCCTCCAGAGTTACCTCTGCCTGGTAGGTGCCATCCTCCAGTCCCAGGCTTTTCGCCGTAATTTTTTCTACCGCGGGCAAAGCCTCCTGGGGCAGAGAAGCAGCTTTGAATACCAGAACCCGGTCATACCACTTTTCCTTGCGCTTGCTCCAGGCAGCGCAGTTGATGCCCATATCCAGCGCCTCCACCGGCACCTCGTAGGTCTGCTGTCCATCTTCGTTTTCCACAAAGGGGATATACTCCTCTTCGGAAGCGGCTGCCGCCTCCTCACCTGTTCCCATAAACAGCTTAAGATAGCCGTCGCCGCCCATGGTCAGAACTGCGGTCATCTCTCCGTCCTTTACGGTCAGCTGGCAGTCTGCAATGCGGAACATAGAGGAGCTGCTGGCTACCTCAACGGTATACACGCCGTCCGCGACATCCTTACCGTAAATCGGCGTCATACCCTCCTCTACCACATCCTCCGGAGTTACCATCTCTTCGGCGGTAGCCACCTGGCTGTTCGTCTCCTTTTCCTCTGCAACACAGGAAAAGGACAGGCTTCCCGCCAAAAGCAGTGCCATTACGGCACTGCTGATCTGTTTCTTTTTTCTCATGAATATCACCTGTATGTATTATTTAGCCAGGCTGTCAATCGCTGCCTGCGCATGCTCTACGTAAATCTGCTGAATGGCTTCCAGCTCGCCCAGTCCGCGAAGTACGCACTCTACCTCATAGCCGGCATTGGTAAATGCGGTCTTCCAGGAATCCTCCTCGTCGCCTGCCATGTCATTGTTTGCGTGGTCGCCTGCAACTACCATAAGCGGCTCCAGAACAACCTTTTTATATTCCTTCTCGCCAATTGCTGCCATTACATCATCCAGAGACGGCGTTGCCTCTACCGTACCAACGTAGTAGTTTTCAAATCCGTCCGCAGCCAGCATTTCCTGCATCTTTGCGTATACTGCGTTGGAATCCGCCTCGGTTCCATGGCCCATGAATACGACAGCGGTCTCTCCGTCATCATACTCAGCGGTTGCATCCGTGATCGCCTTGATTACTGCCTCGAAATCCTCGTCGGTGGTCAGCAGAGGCTCGCCTACCGCTACCTGCTCGAAGGCATCGCTGAACTCGCCCAGAACGCCCATCAGCTCATCGTACTCCAGACCATTCATCAGATGAGTGGGCTGAACCACCAGGGTCTTTACGCCGTTGTCCGCCGCACGGTTCAGGGCTTCTTCTACGTCGTCGATCACTACGCCGTCACGGTCTTTTACGTGGTCGATAATGATGTTGCTGGTAAATCCACGTCTTACGCTGTAGTCCGGGAACTGCGCCTCCAGAGCGTCCTCGATTGCGCCGATCGTCATTCTTCTGCTGTCATTAAAGCTGGTTCCAAAGCTGATTACCAGCAGCTCGGACTCGCCAATCTCGTCCTGGTTTCTCGGATTATCCAGAGAAGCGTCTCCGGTGTAGGCCTCGGTTTCCTCCTCAGTTGCTTCGGTTTCTTCTGCAGCTGTCTCGGCTTCCTCCGAAACTGCCTCGGTTTCCTCTGCAAAGGAAGTCATCGTTCCCATCATCATCATGGTTGACACGGCAATGCCCATAGCCAGTGCTTTTACGGTTCTTTTTTTCATGTTTTTTTCCTCCTTAATCTTGAGACATATCGTTGTCTCCTGATGTTTATATAAAATTTTACATCAGCAGCTTAAGGTACGGAAACGCCTAAAGGATGCTTCGCGATGTTCCGCGCGCAGCTGCGCATCGTCTGCCCGAAGGGCTTTCTTTCATCGGACGCACTTTCCTATGAAATAAAAAAGTCCTCTTACCTGTGGGTAAACGGACTGACACACGCTGGAAAAGCAAATGCTCATCTAACCGGTACGACCAATTACTCGTGATCCGGAACCTGGGGTTCCCGTACCAACAGCAGGCAGGTTTCCTGGCTCATAGATCCTCGCGCAAAGACGGTCTTCCCAGTTTTCCAGTGACTTTCCGCATGGCGGCTGCTTTGCACTCCCTAAATACAGTGACGAGATCGTACAGGATTCACACCTGTTTCCCTTTTATCCGATGTACATAACAATCGGCACCTGTTGTTATTTGTTTAATTTTATCCATCATAGCACATTGACGCATAAAAAACAAGTCTCCCAGGTGCGATTTTCGGGAATAGACTCAGCGGATTTTCCTGCCGATATGCATCTCCTTTCTCCACTCGGGCGCTTCTCCGTCGTCGCCCCAGTATTCATCCATGGCCACGATTTTCCCCTCCCGGATTTGAAGGAAAGATACGACATGGAAGGAAGAACCGCTGTTTTTTTCCTGTACATGTGTGGCCGTAATAATCCGGTCAGACGCGCAGATCAGCTGCTCAATTTCGCCGTCCCATTCACCGGGATATTCGCAGTTTGCCCGAATGTATTCTTCAACCGAGAAGTGTTCATTCGTACAATTCCAGTTCACCCAGGCATCTGGATGAAAATATTGGCGGATTGCATCCGCGTCCTGACGCAGCACATCTGCCCAAAACTGTTTAATGTTCATGTCTCTGCTCCCATTTCACCAATACTTTCTTTTTCCTGATGCAGGACTTTTTCTAAGTCGGTTTTCATATCCGCCAGCGTAATGGAAGCCAGCTCCCGCTCCATGGCATTCTGCACGCGGATCAGTTTTTCGTCCAGTACAGTATGAATATTTCTGCCCACCGGGCAGGCCGGGTTGGGGTTTTCATGGAAATGGAACAGGGTGTCATTCTCTACACATTCGACTGCGCGGTATATATCCAGGAAAGTGATTTTTTCCAGCGGCTTTGCAATGCTCGCGCCCCCGGTTCCGCGCTTCACCTCAATCAGACCGGCCGTTTTCAGCTGTGAAAGCAGCTTGCAAGGAAGTCGCTGGTGATTTTGTATTCGTTCTGGAATACGTCAATGCAGGAAAATATGTGTATCGCGATGGTAAATCTGCTGGATATTTGCATGTGGATCTCCTTTTTCCAGATTTCCGAACGCCTTCCTGGGGTTCGGAAAATCTATATCATTTCATTGTAATTGTATGCATTACATCTTGAGTTTACTATATTCTCTCTCCTCTGCAATGTCAACTCCTTTATCCTCATTCAACATAATTCCCGGAAAAACTTTCTATTGCGTTATGAATTATGATACAATACTATAATTG
>JAHZHG010000087.1:5560-9167 GCA_019420425.1 Clostridiales bacterium | reverse complement strand
AAAAAACGGCATGTCCTATAATTCATACGTGATCATGGACGAAAAGATTGCCGTAATGGATACGGTTGATGCCCGATTCACCCACGAATGGCTGGACAATATCGAGGCAGTCATCGGCTCCCGCCGTCCCGATTACCTGATTATACAGCATATGGAGCCTGACCATTCAGCCAATATTGCAAACTTCATGCAAAATTATAAGGATACCAAGATCGTTTCCTCCGTCAAAGCATTTGCCATGATGAAACAGTTCTTCGGCACCGATTTTGCAGACCGGCAGGTAGTTGTCGAGGAAGGCAGCTCCCTTTCTCTGGGAAAGCATACCCTGGCGTTCGTCGCCGCGCCTATGGTACACTGGCCTGAGGTTATCGTCACCTATGATACACAGGACAAGGGTCTGTTCTCCGCGGACGGCTTCGGAAAATTCGGCGCACTGGATGTGGAAGAGGAATGGGCGGATGAAGCCCGCCGTTACTTTATCGGTATCGTAGGCAAATACGGCGCTCAGGTACAGAGCCTCCTCAAAAAGGCATCCGGGCTGGACATCCAGACCATTTGCCCGCTGCACGGCCCTGTGCTGAAGGAAAACCTCGGCTATTATCTTGGCCTTTACAACACCTGGTCCTCCTATTCCGTGGAGACAGAAGGGATTGTGGTCGCCTACACCTCCATCTATGGAAATACAAAGAAAGCCGTTGATGCCCTGGCAGAAAAGCTGCGCGCAAAGGGCAGCCCGAACGTAATCGTTCACGACCTCGCCCGCTGCGATATGGCTCAGGCAGTGGCCGACGCCTTCCGCTACGGCAAGCTAGTACTCGCCACCACTACCTACAACGCAGAGATTTTCCCGTTCATGCGTGACTTCATCCATCATCTGACCGAGCGAAACTTCCAGAACCGCATCGTCGGCCTGGTGGAAAACGGCTCCTGGTCTCCCCTTGCCGCCAAGGTAATGAAACAGCTGCTCTCCGGCTGCAAGAAGCTGACCTTTACCAAGACCAAGGTGACCATCCGCTCTGCCCTCAATGAGGAAAGCAGCGCCCAGCTGGAGACGCTGGCCAATGAGCTTTGCCGCGATTATCTGGCGCAGCAGGATTCCACCGCAGATAAGAATGACCTGACCGCACTGTTTAATATCGGATACGGCCTCTATGTGATTACCTCCAACGACGGCAAGAAGGATAACGGCCTGATCGTCAATACGGTTACCCAGATTACCAACACGCCGAACCGGATCGCCGTAGGCATCAACAAGGCCAACTACTCCCATCACGTGATCAAGCAGACCGGCATCATGAACATCAACTGCCTGTCCACCGATGCGCCGTTTAGCGTGTTCCAGACCTTTGGCTTCCAGAGCGGCAGAAATGTGGACAAGTTTGCCGACCTTACTCCGTTGCGCTCCGACAACGGGCTGGCCTTCCTGCCCAGATATATCAACTCCTTTATGTCCTTAAAGGTAGAGCAGTATATCGACATGGACACCCACGGGCTGTTCATCTGTACCATCACCGAGGCCCGGGTAATCAACACGGTGGATACCATGACCTACACCTACTACCAGAACAACGTCAAGCCCAAGCCTCAGACCGAGGGAAAGAAGGGCTTCGTATGTAAGGTATGCGGCTATATTTACGAGGGCGACGAGCTGCCCGAGGACTTCATCTGCCCGCTCTGCAAGCATGGCGTGGCGGATTTTGAACCAATTGAATAAAATCAGACGGAAAACGCCTTACTCCGGAGATGATATGCATATCGTCTCCGGAATTTTTTTATTTTCTCCGTAAATTTTTTTATATTTTTGCCTAAAGGACTACCCAATTTTATTTTTTTATAGTAAAATTATTACAAAACACTATATAGAATAGGGGATATAAAATGGCAAAAGAAATGATAGCAATGCTTCTTGCCGGCGGACAGGGTTCCCGCCTTTATGCGCTGACCCAGAACCTGGCAAAACCTGCAGTTCCCTTTGGCGGAAAATACCGGATTATTGACTTTCCGCTGTCAAACTGCGTCAATTCAGGCATTGATACTGTCGGTATCCTTACCCAGTATCAGCCGCTCGTACTGAATGAGTACATCGGCAATGGACAGCCCTGGGATCTGGACCGTCTCTACGGCGGCGTCCATGTTCTTCCGCCCTATCAGCAGGCATCCGGTTCTGACTGGTATAAAGGCACCGCAAATGCGATTTACCAGAACATTTCATTCATCGAGCGCTATAACCCGCAGTATGTCATCATCCTGTCCGGCGACCAGATCTGCAAGCAGGACTACAGCGACTTTTTGCGCTTCCACAAGGAAAAGGGCGCAGAATTCAGCGTAGCCGTTATGGAGGTACCCTGGGAAGAGGCGCCCCGCTTCGGCCTGATGGTAACCGACGAGAACGACAAGATCACCGAATTCCAGGAAAAGCCCAAGAACCCGAAGTCCAACCTGGCCTCCATGGGTATCTACATCTTCAACTGGGACATTCTGAAAAAGTACCTGATTGAGGACGAGGCTGATCCTGAATCCGAAAACGACTTTGGAAACAACATCATCCCCAACCTTCTGAGGGATGAGCGCAGTATGTACGCTTATCGCTTTGAAGGCTACTGGAAGGACGTGGGAACCATTGCTTCTCTGTGGGAAGCCAACATGGAGGTTCTCGACCCCGAGCACAGCGGCATCAACCTCTTCGATGACAACTGGAAGATTTACAGCCGCAACAGCGGTATGACCGGTCATAAAATCGGCCCGGATGCGGAAGTGGAAAACTCCATGATTACCGACGGCTGCCGGATTCACGGAAGTGTAAAACATTCCATCCTGTTCTCCGGTGTTCAGGTGGAGCCGGGCGCCAGGGTAGAGGACGCCGTAGTTATGGGCGGAACCATTATCAAGTCCGGGGCAGTGGTTGAGCACTGCATTATTGCAGAAAACGTAGTAGTCGGTGAAAATGCGGTTATCGGCGCAATGCCCACGGAGAGCGAGAGCGGCGTAGCCACCGTCGGTTCCGGCATCTACATCGGCGCAGGCGCCAAGATCGGCCCGAACGCCATGATTAATGCGAATGTAAAGGATGGTGAAGAACAATGGTAAATTCAAACGCAAATGCACTGGGTATTATTTTTCCAAACAGCTACGATGATCTCGTTCCCGAGCTGGTAACCGAGCGTCTGATGGCATCCATTCCCTTCGCCGGTCGTTACCGCATGATCGACTTTATTTTATCCAGTATGGTAAACTGCGGCATCAGCAATGTTTCCGTTATGGCCCGCAGCAAATACTACTCCCTGATGGATCATCTCGGCTCCGGCCGTCCCTGGGATCTGGCCCGCAAAAACGGCGGCCTGAACCTGGTTCCGCCCTATGCGGAAAAATCCATGAAGGTTTACAACGGACGTATCGACGCGATCGCCAGCATCCTTCCGTTTTTAAAATCACAGAAGGAAAAATATGTGGTTATCGCTGACACAAACATCGCCGTTAACTTTGATTTCAATGATTTCCTGGATTCCCACATTTCTTCCGGGGCCGATGTAACCATCGCCTACACGGAAGAAGAGCTTCCGGAAATCACCGCCAATTCTCAGCCCGGCGCAAAGGGCCTGTATTACAA
>JAHZHG010000087.1:0-5550 GCA_019420425.1 Clostridiales bacterium | reverse complement strand
AGATTCTGATCAACGCCCAGGAAAAGGGGATTCAGAATTTCTCCATGAACATCTACGCCATTGAACGCGAGCTGCTCATTGATCTGATTAACATGGCTTTCGTCCGCGGATACGTATATTTTGAGCGTGACGTACTGGCTCCCCGCCTGGAGAGACTGAATGTCCGCGGTTATAAGTTTGACGGCTATTTTGCACGGATCAACGATATGAGGAGCTATTTCAACGAAAACATGAAGCTTCTCGATGAAAAAAACCTGGACGGGCTCTTCTCTCCCAATCCGGTTTACACCAAGATTCGTGACGACAACCCGACCAGATACATCCCCGGCTCAAGGGTGAAAAACATCCTGGCTGCCGACGGCTGCGTGATTGAAGGAGAAGTAGAAAACTGTATCCTTTTCCGCGGCGTTAAGATCAGCAAGGGCGCAAAGGTAAGAAACTGCGTACTCATGCAGGATACGGTTGTCGGTGAAGGAGCATCTCTGGAATATGTAATCTCCGATAAGAATGTAGTCATCTCCCCGAATAAGGAGCTGAAAGGAACCGATACCTTCCAGATCTTTATCGAAAAAGGAAAAACCGTATAAAACAGCTGCCGGCCCGATACGGGCCGGCCTTCTGTTTTTCGCGCCAGTCTTGTCCTGTTTTTCTCATTTTTACCTCTCCTTATATCCGTATCCTGCTATCTGGTTTTCAAAACTATATTATATAGTTTTATTTTCTATTGACATTATCCGCAGAATCGTGTATACCTGTATGTAGATACTTTGATCATCAAATCAATTAAGGAGAAGTACATCTTATGAATCCGTTAATCATTGGAAATAAAACCGCCCGTTTCCCGATTATCCAGGGCGGTATGGGTGTTGGCGTCAGCCTTTCCGGCCTGGCGGGAGCTGTTGCTAAGGCGGGAGGTGTCGGGGTGATCTCCGCTGCTCAGATCGGCTTTGACGAACCGGATTTTCTGACCAACTGCCCGGCCAGCAATCTGCGCGCGTTAAAGAAGCATATTGCTCTGGCCAGGGAACAGGCGGCAGGCGGCCTGGTCGGCGTCAATATCATGGTCGCCATGAAGGAATATGACGCCCTGGTACGCGCTGCCTGCGAGGCCGGTGCGGATCTCATTATCAGCGGCGCAGGGCTTCCTGCCGCTCTTCCGGAGCTGGTGAAGGGATATGAAGAACAGACAAAGATCGCGCCTATCGTTTCCACTGCCAAGGCTGCCCGGGTGATCCTGCGGCTGTGGGACCGGCATTACGGACGGACCGCGGACATGCTTATTATCGAAGGGCCAGAGGCTGGAGGACACCTCGGATTTTCACGGGAACAGCTGAGGGCGCTTACCCCGGAGGATTATGACCGGGAGATTCTGGACATTCTCACCATCGTTCAGGAATACCGGGAAAAATACAGGGTTCCTCTTCCGGTTATTGTGGCCGGTGGGATTTTCAGCAGAGACGACGTCCGCCGCGCCCTCTCCCTGGGCGCCGATGGCGTACAGCTGGCCACCCGATTTGTAGTCACCGAAGAATGCGATGCCGCTCCCGCATTTAAACAGGCCTATCTTGACGCGGGTGAATCTGATATTAAAATCGTCCAAAGCCCGGTGGGTATGCCGGGCCGGGCAATCCGCAATGCGTTCCTTAACAGAGTCAGCCGGGGCGCTGTGCCGGTGAAGCGCTGTCTCTCCTGCCTCTCTGCCTGCTCCCCGGCCAAAGCCCCCTACTGCATAACCCAGGCTTTGATTGCCGCCGTCCGGGGGGATCTGGAACACGGGCTGATTTTCTGCGGTTCCAGCGCGGCACGGTTGAAGGAAATGACTACCGTGCCAAAGCTGATGGCTGAACTGACTCAGGCGTGAGCCAACGGCGGAAACATCAGGCAGCTCTGTGCAAAGCCGTCAAAGCCCGCTCCCTTGAGAAACAAGGCAGTATCCTCTTCTTCCGCTGCAAAAGCGGTATAGCCGTCTGCATCGGCAGGCGTAAAGCCCAGCCTTACCCTGCTGATCTCCCGGCCAAAGCTTTGGATTATCTCCTCCAGTGAAACCTGCTCTTTGGCGACGATCTGGTGGAGCAAAAGCTCTCCGTTTTCCACTTCTGCAATTGCATATGCATCCTTTTCCCGGTTATAATAGACGTTTCCCTGCATGTATTTCGTAATATAGAACATGGTAAGGCCGGGATTATCGATCGGCTGGAACCGTCCGCAGGGAAGGCTTGTCCGCAGCGCTTCCTCCAGAGCCGCCCACGCCGTCTTATCCCGCATGGGCACCTGCACAATGCTTTGCTCCTGTTCAATAGAAACCGGCTTTGTATACTGGTATTCCTCTGCTTTGTAAAATCCAAACTTCGGGTAGAAATTCAAAACGCTGTCATTCGCAAACAGATATATCCCGTCTGTCTGCTGCCCAAAGTCCTTTTCAATTTCTCCCATCAGCCTGCGGATAAGGCCCTGATTCCGGTACTCCGGCGCCGTCATCACGGTTCCCAGCTGGATAAACTGCTTCCGACAGCCGTCCCAGAGAAAATCCGTAAGGTTCACCGATACATTGGCAACCACCCTGCCTCCGGCCAGGATGGAATACGGATTGTAGCTGTCGCCCCAGTAGCCATTCTGATACCAGTCCTCAAAATCCAGCCCGAAAATTTCCCCGGCCAGCGCATTAAAGCTGGCCCTCAGCCCGGGATTGTCTCGATAGTCTTTGACAAACTCAACTTTTTCCATTTTGCTTCTCCGTTTCTCTTTTGCGATTGTCTTGCTTATTCATTATACCAGACGGCCTGCGTAATCGCCAGTACCTGCCTGGGAGAAAGGGGCGCTTTTTTATGCGGATAAAGCAGCCGGCAGGGCCGGCCCTTCATCCCATATTCTGATTGTAGGCCTGCTGATAAAAGAGCTCCTGGGCATTGAGCGGAGTGCCTTCGGTCGTCACCCTGAGATAGTTGCCGTCGCTCCCCAGCTGTCTCGCCTGCTGATTGTCGTTCAGCATCGTGACAAACATTTCCCGGAGGCGGCTGCGCAGCTCTTCGTCATAGACCGGCGCTGCCACCTCCACACGGCGGATGGTATTTCTGGTCATATAATCCGCGGATGCGATATAGATTTTTTCCCGCTCTCCTCTGCCGAACCAGTAAATGCGGGAGTGCTCCAGGAATCGTCCGACAATGCTGATTACCCGGATATTCTCTGTCTCGCCTTTTACTCCCGGAATGAGGCAGCAGATTCCCTGCACGATCAGCTCAATGTTCACCCCGGCGCGGGATGCCTCGATCAGGCGGTCGATAATCTTTTTGTCGGTCAGGGAATTGATCTTGATTCCCACATAGCCCTCTCCGCCGTTTTTTGCGCAGGCGATCTCTTCGTCAATCATGGCCAGCACTTTATTCTGCAGGCATTTCGGGGCGACCAGAAGCGTTTCTGTCTCTTCCACCGTCTCTCCCAGGGCCAGCGCCTGAAATACTGCCGCCGCCTCCCGTCCGATCCTCTGATCGCAGGTCATCAGGGAAAGGTCTGTGTACAGCCGCGCGGTCTTTTCGTTATAATTTCCGGTTCCGATCTGGGTATAATATTCCAGCTGTCCATCGGTTTTTCTGGTAATCAGGCACAGCTTGGAATGTACCTTGTAGCCGTCTAGGCCGTAGATCACCTGGCATCCGGCATCCTCCAGACGTCTTGACCATTCGATATTGTTTTCCTCGTCAAAGCGCGCTTTCAGCTCAACCAAAACGAGAACCTCTTTTCCGTTCTCAGCCGCCTCGATCAGCGCCTCAACAATCTTGCTGGGCCTTGCCACACGATACAGGGTGATTTTTATGGAAACCACCTCCTCATCGGCGGCCGCCTCATTCAGCATATCCAAAAAAGGCTTTATGCTTTCGTAAGGATAAGACAGCAGCTTATCCTTTTCCTTAATCTGCCTAAGGACAGGCACGCCGCTTACAAACTGTGGGGATTTCTGCGGAACCCGCTTTTCATAAAATAACTCCGGGTACGGCCGCAGGACATCCTGGAGCTGGAACAAAAAGGACAGATCCAGCGGAGTATTGTTGCGGAATACATGCGCTCTGTCCACATCCAGATAGCCGCACAGAATATCCACAATGCGGATGTCCAGATCCCGGGAAAGCTCCAGGCGAACCGGGGCCAGACGTTTTCTCTTTTTGATTACCTCCGCCATGAACTCGCGGTAATCCAGATCCTCGTCATAAAGCGCGTCTGTGTCAATATCGGCATTTCTGGTTATGCGAAGCAGGGACTTCGCTTTAACGGAATACCGCTTAAATATTTTCGGGATAAAATGCAGGATCAGCTCCTCGGACAGCATGTATATTCCCTGCCCCCCGGGCACCTCGATCAGGCGGGTAAACACCCCCGTACCGCAGGGGATGATCCCCAGCTTTTCCTTTCCGCTTTTGCTTTCCAGCACAACCGCCGCATAGATTTCCCGGTTTTTCAAAAATGGAAATGGCTGTTTTTTCCCGACGATTGTCGCGGAAAGCAGCGGGGCAATCTCTGCGTCAAAATACTTTTCCAGGTATTTCTGATCTTTTTCTCCAATTTTGTTGAAGTTTACCAGCTTTATGCCGTATCCTTCCAGCTGCTCCATCAGCCTTGCATATACCGCGTCCTTCCTTCCGCTTAACTGCCGTACCTGCGTCAGTATTTCCGCAATCTGCTCCTTTGCGGTAAGGTTGGTTTTATTCTCCCGAAGATCCTTCGCCAGCAGCCGCTGGTCCATCAGGGAGCCTACGCGCACCATAAAGAATTCATCCAGATTGCTCTGATAAATGGAGGCAAAGGAGAGTCTTTCGCAGAGGGGAACGTTTTCGCTCTCCGCTTCCTCCAATACCCGCTCATTAAATTTAAGCCAGGACAGCTCCCGGTTCATATATAATTCCGTTGTTTTCATTTGTTTTTCTCCTTTATTTTCATTAGATAAGCCTTCCTCGCTATGAGGTCAGCTGAAGAACCTGGATCAGCAGCAGCCAGCTCGTCCCATAGTAGGCCACTACGGCTACCAGGTCGTTAATCGTTGTAATCAACGGGCCGGAGGCGGCTGCGGGGTCAATATTTATTTTCCGGAAAAAAATCGGGATCAGGGTGCCTGTCGTGCTGGAAATCAGCATGGCAAGCACCATGGCGATGCCGATGCAGAAGGAAACCGCATAGGAAAACAGCAGATCCTTCCCCTTAAACAGGAAAATAAACAGGCCAATCAGCAAAAAGGACAGGCTGCCCAATACCAGGCCGCTGGACAGGCCTACCTTCATCTCCTTGAGCACCAGCTGCAGCTTTTGGCGGACGGTCAGGTTTTCATTCATTAGCACCCGGATGGTTACCGCAAGGGATTGGGTGCCTACGTTTCCCGCCATGCCGAGGATCAGAGACTGGAATGCGGTAATCAGCGTGAGCTGTGAAATTACCTGTTCAAATGCCCCCACCACGGATGAAACAAGCAGGCCAAGACCAAGCAGTACCGACAGCCAGGGGAGACGCTTTTTCATGCTCTCTTTAAGGGATTCGGACAGATCCTCCTCTGCCGTCAGGCCG
>JAHZHG010000086.1:3298-9266 GCA_019420425.1 Clostridiales bacterium | reverse complement strand
CTGGATGATGAAGCCTCCGGCCTGCTTTACCGTATTGTCCTTATCCAGCAGCACGCCCAGGCCCACGCTGGAGGGCACCTGCTCCGAGGTGGCAAAATAATAGGTCAGATCCTCGGCGATTTCCCCGGTCTGAAGCTCACACTGGCCGCTGTACGGCTGCTTCATTCCCAAATCCTTAATGACCTGAAGCATACCCCTGCCGATGGCGCCGGATACATCCAGCTTTCCATTTGGCTTTGCATGGATCAGTACCTCAGGATTATTTACATAGCCCTTTACGTTTGCCATTGCATCGGCAGTCACTGTAATTTTGCCGATGGGGCCGTCTCCCCGGATCTGAAGGGTCAGTATGTCCTTATCTCCCTTCATCATCACGCCCATCATTCCTCCTGCGGTCAGCAGGCGGCCAAGGGCCGCTGTGGCCACAGGGCTGGTCTGATGCAGGCTTCTGGCCTTTTCCACCGTTTCCTTTGTTGTCGATGCAAACGCACGGATCTGACCCTGGGCAGCCGTGGCACGCACAATATAATCCATTCCGAATTATTCCCTCCTGTATGGTTACACCCTGGTTTTTTCCTTTACCACGGGCGACTTATTTCCTTCTTTTTCCCATTCCCGCGCAATCACATACACCCGCTCGCTCTCATCCCCCGGCGCCTCCCGGGTAAAGGCTTCGTATACTGCCTCTACCTGCAGACCCGCCCTTTGCAGCAGGGCGAGCACGGTATCCAGCTCGTATGCCCGCTGATAGTGCTCTTCCTCATAGCGGCGGAACAGGCCGTTTTCTCCCTCGGGGATGAAGAGGGTCAGCTCGTAGAAGTTGATTTTTTCCTCTTCATCAAAATAGTTTTCCCAGATAAAGCTGCCTTCATCACGGTTTTCTGCGATTGTTGTATCGCCCAGCAGTTCCCGGTATTTGTAGAGCGTATTCAGGTCGAAGATGAAATAGCCGCCGGGATCCAGGTAATTGTTTACCAGGGAAAATACCTGAAGGAGCTCGTCCTCCTCCAGAATGTAATTCAGGGAGTCGCAGACACAGACTACGGCGCGCACAGTGCCGTACAGCTCGAACTCCCGCATGTCCTGGAGCAGGTACAGGATATCCTGGCCGCTCTCCTCCTTTTTTTCCATGGCAATCTCCAGCATTTCCGGAGAGCTGTCCACACCGATCATGTCGTAGCCCCTGGCGGAGAGCAGTCCGGTCATGGAGCCTGTCCCACATCCAAGCTCCAGCACCAGGCCGTCCCGGATTCCCCGTTCGGCCAGAAGGCCGGACAGGTACTCACACCACTCCTCATAGGGGATGTTATCCATGAACAGGTCATATACCTCGGCAAATCCTTCGTACATCGCCATAGGGATTACCAGATCTTTCCTAAAATTCCGTAGGAGAAAATGCACATGATTACCGTTGCCATAATCAGTCCGCACAGAATGGCCGGCACAGACTTGCGCAGCTTCATTCCCAGCAGAGCGGCGATCAGCGCGCCGGTCCAGGCTCCGGTTCCGGGCAGAGGAATGCCTACGAAAAGCATCAGCCCCCAGAAGCCATATTTCTCAATGGAATCACTCTTGCTCATTGCCCGTTCCTCCAGCCTGGTAATCAGGCCGTGAAAGGCTTTTGTCTTTTTCAGCCAGGCAAAAATCTGTTTGATCAGCAGCAGGATGAAGGGAATCGGAATAATGTTCCCGATAATGCAGATCACTACTGCCCGCCACATGTCCACGTGAAGGAAGGATGCGGCGATATGGCCGCCCCTCAGCTCCAGGATGGGCACCATGGAAATCAGGAAAATGATCAGGTCACTGGACAATACGTCAGAAAGACTGGTCGTAATCGTGTTGATAATATCGTTCATAAAACCTCCTGTGGGTATGGTCAGTTTGCCGTTCTCAGATACTGCCTGAGGAATGCCAGCAGGGCATCCATCTCCTCATCCGTACCGATGGTAATCCGCAGATAATTATCAATCCGCGGCTTTTTGAAATAGCGTACATAAATCTTTGCCTGCTTCAGCGCCTGAAACAGCTCTTCGGCTGGTACGGTTCTATGGGCGGCAAAGATAAAATTGGCACGGGAATCCGCAAAGGTAAATCCAAGGGAGGAAAGCTCCTCTTTGGTCCTCTCTCTCGTACGGATAATCTTCTGCGTGCATTCCCGGAAATACTCCTCATCCTTCACCGCAGCCGCCCCTGCAGCCAGGGCTGTTTCATTCATGGTATAGGAATTGAAGGAATACTTCACGTCGTTTAAGTACCGGATCAGCCGAGGGCTTCCAAAGGCCACGCCGATGCGCATTCCGGCCAGCGAACGGGATTTGGAAAAGGTCTGCACCACCAGCAGGTTGTCGTAGCGGCCAATCAGCGGCAGAGCGGATTCTCCGCCGAAATCAATATATGCTTCATCCACAATGACTATGACCCCCGGATTGTGGGATACAATATCCTCGATATCCGAAAGGGGCAGCAGCGCACCGGTCGGCGCGTTGGGATTGGGGAAAATCACTCCTCCGTTTTCCCGGTAATAGTCCTCCTTTACAATCGCAAAGGAGTCATTCAGCGGCTGGCAAATATAGGGAATACGGAACACATCGGCCCACACGTCGTAAAAGGAATAGGTAATATCCGGGAAAAGCACCGGCTTATCGCTGGTAAAGAAGGTCAGAAAGGACATGGCCAGCACATCGTCCGATCCTACGCCGACAAACACCTGCTCCGGAGAAACCCCGTACTGCCCGGCAATTGCTTCCACCAATACCTGGGCCGCAGGATCCGGGTACTTGCGCAGGACGTCCGTATCCAGCGCTTCCAGCGCTTCCTTTACCCGCGGAGAGGGCGGATACGGGTTTTCGTTTGTGTTTAGCTTAATGATGTCTTTATCCTTTGGCTGCTCCCCCGGAACATAGGGGGTAACCCGCCGGATGTTCGCTTCCCAGGCTTTCATTATTTTGCTCCCTTCAGTCCGAACTCCTCTGCCAGCTTTTCAAAGTACGGCAGGGAATGAACAATCGTTTCGTAGGCCACGCAGTAGGCAATCCGCACGAATCCCGGGCAGGCAAAGGAGCTTCCCGGCACGATCAGGATGTTATACGCTTTCGCCGCCTTACAGAACACGTTTTCATCCTCCACCGGGGATTTCATAAACAGGTAGAATGCTCCCTCCGGCTTTACGCAGGAAAATCCTGCAGCCGTAAGGCCGTCGCACAGTGTCTCCCGGTTTCTGTTATAATACGCCAGATCCACCTTTTCGTCAATACATTCAGCCACAACCCGCTGAAACAGGGAGGGTGCGTTGACATAGCCCAGAATCCTCGTCGCCACGTTTGCTCCGTCCCGGATCATCTTGCTGTCTGTCAGTTCATCCGGCAGCACCAGATAACCGATCCGCTCGCCGGGCAGGGACAGGGATTTGCTGAAGGAATATCCCACAATCGTATTGTCATAGTATTTCGTCAGGTAGGGAACCTCCGCTCCGTCGTAGGCCAGCTCACGGTAGGGCTCATCGGAAATCAGATAAATCTCCGAGCCAAATTCCTGCTGCTTTGCCCGCAGAATGTCAGAAAGGCGGCAGATCGTCTCCTCCGAGTAAACCACTCCCGTAGGATTGTTGGGGGAATTGACAATCACGGCCCTGGTTCTAGCAGTGATCATTGCCTCCAGCTGCTCCAGATTGGGCTGAAAATTCTCCGTATTCGGAGGAACGACCTTCAGGACGCCGTCGTAGTTGGTCACATACGCCCGGTACTCTCCGAAGAACGGCGCAATGGCCAGTACCTCATCGCCGGGGTTCAGCAGGGTTTTAAAAATCACATTCATTCCCCCTGCCGCTCCCACGGTCATGACGATATTTTCTCCGGTAAAGCCAGTGCCGAACCGGCGGTTCAGGGAAGCGGCAATCGTCTCCCGCACATCCTCATAGCCGGAATTGCTCATGTACCCGTGCACCATAAGGGAGTCCTCCTCCCGAAGGATCCGTTCTATCGACTCCTTTACCCGTGCTGGGGCCGGCACATTCGGATTTCCCAGGCTGAAGTCATAGACATTTTCCGCCCCGTACTGCTTTGCCAGCTTTTTTCCCTCTTCAAACATGGCCCGGATCGCCGAGCTGTTTTCCACAAAGCCTCTCATTCGTTCTGCAATCATATGTTATTCCTCCTCTTTCTCCGGAGCGCTCTGCTCCGTTTTCTCCGTTACAATGCCCTTCTGTACCATAAATGCGGGCCGATAGGAAAGCTTTGCCTGACGCAGGCCCTCGTCTCCGGTATCCTCCTCGCGGTTTACATACGTAAATCCATCGCCCTCATGGAGCAGGAACTGCTGATTAATCATGGCATATGCGCCCTGAATATCCGCATACGCTTTTTCAATGTGAATGTCCAGGGTGTCTGCACAAATCGGTGAAGCGATGGTAAAGGCAACCACCCTGCCGCCGGTGCGGATCAGGCCGCCCTTAAACTCCAGCTCTTCAAACAGGCGGAGGGCGTTTAGGGTGACGCAGATTTCCGCATGCTTTTCCGGATCGTCCTCGCAGCCGTTCTCCTGTCTCCAGGCAAGGGCCATCTGAAAGCAGTCCTCTACATTTTCCCGGGTGATGGGCTCGTAGCTCCAGTCCGGGTAAAGGCTCATAAACTTATTTACGTGATTCTTTTTTCCGTGATACTTTCTGCCGGAAAGATTCTGCAGCTTTTCCACCTCGTAAACATAGTCGGCCAGATCCCGGTCATATTCCACCTGGAACCGGCCCGGGAACAGCTCCTCCAGCCGGGCAAAGGCTCCCTCGGTCACCAGCATCAGGCGGAAGGGAATTTCTCTTTCCCTGCACCATTCCATCAGCATTTCGATGGCATCCTTCAGATATTCCTGCTTACCCTGAGGGAAGGAAAATGCCTCCGTTTCCCCCAGCGACCGGAAAACCAGCATGTGATTGACCACCGCAAAGGCTACCGGATAATGTCTGCTCCACAGATAGGTATTGGCAAAGCAATATTCGCAGTTTCTTCCGGTCTGCTGCCGGAAATAGCTGTCGATCAGTTCTTTATCTCCCAGCTCAGGAGTTTTAAATGTAAGTTCCATGTATTCCTCCAAAATCTATTTCTGATAAAGGCGGGCGTATGCCCCCTGCTTGTTCAGCAGCTCTTCATGGGTGCCCTCCTCCTCAATCCCCTTTTCTGTCAGTACAAGAATCCGCTCCGCATTCTGTATCGTGCTGAGCCGGTGGGCAATCACAAAGGTAGTCCTGTTTTTCGCCAGAGCCTCCATGGACTCCTGCACAATTTTTTCACTCTCATTGTCCAGTGCGGACGTTGCCTCGTCAAAAATCAGTATTGCCGGATTCTTTAAAAATACCCTGGCGATGGAAAGCCTCTGCTTCTGGCCGCCGGAAAGCTTGACTCCGCGCTGGCCGATCTCCGTTGCGTAGCCGTCCTGCAGCTGCATGATAAATTCATGGGCATTAGCCAGCTTTGCCGCCCGGATAACCTCCTCGTCTGTGGCGTCCGGTCTGCCGTAGCGGATATTTTCCATGACATTTTCCGCAAACAGGTAGACGTCCTGCTGGACAATGCCAATATTCCTGCGCAGATCCTTCAGCCTGATCTTGCGGATATCCGTTCCGTCCAGCAGAATCCGCCCGTCAGCCACATCATAAAACCGCGGGATCAGAGAACAGAGCGTTGTTTTTCCTCCGCCGGAGGAACCGACGATAGCCAGGTACTCTCCCGCCTTTACCTTCAGGTCGATATGGCTGAGCACAGTATCCGCTCCCTCCTCGTACTGGAAGGATACGTTGTCAAATATAACCTCTCCCTTCACTCTGTCCATGGAGACGGCATCCGGCGCATCCTCAATGTCAGGATGAATGGCCAGGATTTCCCGGAAGCGTGTGTATCCGCTGTAGCCGTTCTGGAACTGCTCGGTAAAATTGATCAGTTTCTTCACCGGCTCGGTAAAATTGCTGATGTAAAGCAGA
>JAHZHG010000086.1:0-3288 GCA_019420425.1 Clostridiales bacterium | reverse complement strand
TTCCAGCCTTCCTCTGGTAATCAGCCATGCCCCCGCGATCACCACAACAACCGTTACCATGGAGGTAAGCGCTCCCAGTCCTGAATGATAGCAGCCCATATACCAATAGCTTCTGCGCTTGGATTCCACAAACCGCTCATTCCCGGCGCGGAATTTTCCCATTTCGATCTGCTCGTTGGAAAAGGATTTCACTACGCGGATGCCGGACAGGCTGTCCTCAATCTGTGCGTTAATATCCCCGATTCTGGCCCGGTTCTCTCTGAACGCCTTTTTCATCTTCCGGTTAAGCAGCACGGCATACAGCAGCATCAGCGGAACAAAAATGTACGCGGCCGCGGCCAGAGTCCCATTGATCTGCACCAGTATGATGAAGGAGCCGACAAATTTAATCAGGGAAATCACCACATCCTCCGGTCCATGATGCAAAAGCTCGCTGATGTCAAACAGGTCCGAGGTAATCCGGGAAAGCAGCTGTCCCACCTTTTGATTGTCATAAAAAGAAAAGGATAATTTTTGATAATGGGCAAAGATCTCGTTGCGCATGTCATGCTCGATCTTGGCCCCCATAATGTGTCCGTAATAGGCAATATAGAAATTGCAGAAGGCCTCCCCCAGCACCAGGGCCACCATAATCACACCCAGCCGGACGATCGCCTCCATTGCCTCGCTGCCCGGCCATGTCACCACCTCATAAGTGATATACCGCACAATCAGCGGAAGGGCCAGCGTTATGCCGGCCCCGATAACTGCAAAAACAAGATCGGAAATAAACAGGCCAAGATACGGCCGGTAATAAGACGCCATTCTCCGTTTCTTTTGTTCCATTATTCAACCACCAATTTCTCGCTTTTCAGTACGTCAACCACCTGATTTACATAGTTCTCGCACAGCTCATGGTTCGCCGCTTCCACCATAACCCGGATCACCGGTTCAGTGCCGCTCTCCCGGACAAGGATACGTCCGTCGCTGCCCAGGGCCTCCTCTACGGCTGCCACTGCCTTTACCACCTCTGGGTTCTCCCGGGCTTCTTTTTTATTGGCTACCCGGACATTTTTCAGCAGCTGGGGATAAATCTTCACCGGCGCAGCCAGGGCGCCCAGGCTCATTTTCCGTTCGGTCATCACCTCCATCACCATCAGGGAGGTCAGAATACCGTCGCCTGTAGTCGCATGCTTGCTGAAAATGATATGGCCGGACTGCTCTCCGCCCAGGCAGTTGCCGTTAGCCAGCATGTTCTCGTATACGTCTTTGTCGCCTACCGCGGTCGTTTCGTAGTCAATCCCCGCCTTATCCAGCGCCTTGTACAGCCCCAGATTAGACATGATGGTGGTCACAATCGTATTGTTCCGCAGCTTTCCTTCTTCTTTCATATATTTGCCGCAGATATACAGGATCAGGTCTCCGTCAATAATCCTGCCGTTTTCATCTACAGCGATGCAGCGGTCGGCATCCCCGTCATAGGCAAAGCCCACATCCAGTCCTTTTTCCCTGACGAATGCCTGCAGCACCTCGATATGGGTGGAGCCGCACTTTCTGTTGATGTTCGTTCCGTCCGGCTCATTGTTGATTACGTAGGTCTTTGCGCCCAGAGCGTCAAATACGCTCTTGGCAATCGAAGAGGAGCTGCCGTTGGAGCAGTCCAGGCCGATCCGGTAATTTTTGAAGGAACGGGTGGCCAGAGAAATCAAATAGCCGATATAGCGGTTTCTTCCCATTACATAGTCCACCGTGCGCCCGATATTTTCCTTTTTGGCAAAGGGCAGCTCGCCGAACTCGCCGTCAATGTATGCCTCGATTTTGCTCTCCACCTCAGCGTCCATCTTCTGCCCGGTGCCGCTGATGATCTTGATGCCGTTGTCATAGAACGGGTTGTGGCTGGCGGAGATCATAATTCCGCAGTCAAAGCCGTCGGTGCGCACCACATAGGAAACGCTGGGCGTCGTGGTTACATGGAGCAGAAATACATCTGCGCCGGATGCGGTCAGGCCTGCCACCAGAGAATACTCAAACATATAGCTGCTTCTTCTTGTATCCTTGCCGATAACAATCTGTGCCTTGTGCTCCTTTCCAAAGTACCAGCCCAGGAAGCGGCCAACCTTGTATGCATGCTCCACGGTGAGGTCAACATTGGCCTCCCCGCGGAAACCGTCTGTTCCGAAATACTTACCCATTTGCTTATTTCCTCCTGATCTTTTCTGTTACTCCTGCTCTGCCATGGCGGCGTTGACCTGTGCCTCTGTGGCCGCCATCGCCCGCAGCGTGCGCTCCATCAGCACATCCAGCTCCCAGCCCAGCTGCTCGGCCCCCGGCGGATGATGTCTCTGGAACATCCGGCGGCGAACCGCTTATCCTTGAACTTCTTCTTCAGACTGGACAGTTCCATGTCCGTGCAGCTTTTGGACGGGCGCATCCGGGCCGCAGCCCCGATCAGTCCGGTCAGTTCATCGGCTGCAAAGAGGATCTTCTCCATCTCGTGCACCGGCTCTACGTCCACGGTAATGCCATAGCCGTGGCTGCACACGGCATGGATCAGCTCCTCTGTAGCCCCTGCGTTCTGCAAAAGCTCCGGGGCTTTGATGCAGTGCCGGTCGGGATACTGTTCAAAATCGATGTCGTGCAGAAGGCCTGCAATATACCAAAATTCTGCCTCATCGCCGTAGCCCTCCTCATTTGCAAACCATTCCAGCACCAGGCCTACGGTCAGCCCATGCTGAAGGTGATAGGGCTCCGGGTTATATTGCTTCAGCGCTGCCAGTGGCTGCTCTGTGGTTAAACCTGGTGTCATTGCTTTTCTCTCCTTATTCTGCTTCGTTCAGCTTCGCCAGCTTTGCCGTCTGGTCGGCGGCAATCAGGGCATCAATGATCTCATCCAGATCTCCGTCCATGACTTCGCCCAGCCGGTGCAGCGTCAGCTTGATCCGGTGGTCGGTTACCCGGCCCTGGGGAAAATTGTAGGTGCGGATTTTTTCTGAACGGTCGCCCGTACCCACCTGGCTTCTTCTGGCCTCGGCCTCAGCGTCATGCTGTTTTTCCAGTTCCATCTCATACAGTCTGGCACGCAGCACCTTCAGTGCTTTATCCTTATTTTTCAGCTGGGATTTTTCATCCTGGCAGGAAATCACGATACCCGTGGGGATATGTGTCAGACGCACGGCAGAGTCCGTGGTATTTACGCACTGGCCGCCGTTTCCGGAGGCACGGAACACGTCAAATTTACAATCGTTTAAATCCAGGTGAAAATCGATTTCCACGGCCTCCGGCATGATGGCCACGGTGATCGTGGACGTA
>JAHZHG010000085.1:5623-9279 GCA_019420425.1 Clostridiales bacterium | reverse complement strand
GGATATCAAGCTGTATCGGAACGAGAATGTGATGATTCTGGAGGATTTGTTCTCCCCGGAAAAGGAGCTGATCCCCACGGCGGCGGAGGAATCCTATGAGAGCCTGGTGATGCGCAATGCCTCCCGCTGCCGGGCCGCAGGCAAGATCAAAAAGGCGGGAAACCGGCCGCGGATCCTGCAGGTCTGCCACAGCAGCGGCACGGTCAAGGTAGATGAGCTGACCATTACGGAAAAAGGCGTCCGGGTGGAAGGCGCGCTGCTGCTGAGTATTCTCTATATCTCCGCAGACGATACCCAGCCCTTTGCCCTGATGGAGGGCTCTCTGCCGTTCTCCCACCTGGCCGAGGTGCCGGGAATCGATAAGGCCTGCCGGTGCAGCCTGGACGCGGGGATTGAACAGCTGTCCACCACAATGGCGGACAGCGAGGAGATAGAGGTAAAGGCGGCGATCAGCCTGAAGCTGTTCGTGGTAAAAGAAAATTCCCAGCGGTGCATCTCTGCGGTGGAGGAAGCCGCCGTGGATGAGAAAAAGCTGGCCAGCCTGCCGGGAATTGTAGGCTACCTGGTGCAGCCGGGGGATACCCTGTGGGATATCGCCAGGGAGTATTATACGACTCCGGAACGGCTGATGCGGCTAAACCAGCTGGAGACAGAGAGCCTTCGGCCGGGGGACTGTCTGCTGGTGGTAAAAACAGTGGCGCAGGCGGGAAAATAAAGGGAAGATCGGGACAGAAAAAAGCGGGGATTTTGCCATAGGCAGATTCCCGCAGTTTGTTTGCAAGTCAGTCAATCGGAAAAGTAAAATAAATGGAAATAAAATTAATCGGAATAAATATTCAAAATTAGTCGGGTTAAAAAATAAAAATTAATCGGATTATAATTGTAAAATCAATCGGAATGGTATATACTAATAGATGAGGTGAGCAGGATGGATAAGAGAAATTATATGCCCAGAATTATCGACGATAAAATTAGTAAATATTTAAACATTTTCGGCGCTGTCTGTGTGGAGGGGCCCAAATGGTGCGGCAAAACCTGGACATCTTCTTATCACAGCAACAGTGCGATTTTCATTGGCGATCCTGCGGGAAACTTCCAGAACCGTCAGCTTGCGGAGCTGTCCCCGGCGCTGGTGCTGGAGGGGGAGACTCCCCGCCTGATCGATGAATGGCAGGAGGTTCCGTCTATATGGGATGCGGTTCGCTATAAGGTGGACGAAAACGCAGAGAAGGGCCAGTTTATTCTGACCGGCTCTGCTACGCCAAATCATAAAGGAATTCTCCACAGCGGGGCAGGCCGGATTGCCAAACTGCGGATGCGTCCAATGTCTCTGTATGAGTCCGGTGATTCCTCCGGAAAGGTGTCCCTGGAAAGGCTGTGCCATGGTGAACTGGTTCCGGAGATGACCGGAGAAGCAGACCTAAAGAAACTGATCGATCTGATTATCCGGGGCGGCTGGCCTGGAAGCCTTAAGCTTCCTGTGGAACAGGCGGCGCTGCTGCCTGCGGAATATTTGAATGCTGTCATAGATGATGATGTATACCGTATAGATGGCATTAAGCGCAACACGGTCAAAATGCGCCTGCTGCTGCGCTCGTTGGCGAGAAACGAAAGTACGACCGCCACGAATCGGACGCTGAAAAATGACATCCGGGAAGTCGATGACGAGGACATTGATGTCGAGACGGTGAAGGAATATCTGGACATTTTTGAACGGCTGTTTATTACGGATAACCAACCGCCGTTTTCCACAGGGGTACGTTCTTCTGTCCGTGTAAAACAGGCGGTAAAGCGTCATCTGTCCGCCCCCTCGCTGGCATGTTCTTTACTGAAGGCTACACCGGCCAGTCTGCTTGGAGACCTGGAAACACTGGGCTTTCTGTTTGAGGCTTTGTGTGAGCGTGACCTGAAAATTTATGCTGAGTCATTTGGGGGAGCGCTTTATCACTATCAGGATTATCAGAACAGGGAAATTGATGCAGTTATCGAGCTGCCTGACGGGCAGTGGTGTGCCTTTGAAATTAAATTGGGCGCAAACCAGATTGACAGAGCTGCACAGAATCTGCGCAATATCCAAAAGGGAATGGAACGGGATCCCAAGGGCAGGCCGCCGGCAGTTCTCTGCGTGCTCTGCGGCATGGCCAATGCAGCATACCGCCGTCCTGACGGTGTGTTCGTGGTGCCGATTACTGCATTGAAAAACTGATGGTGCGCTGAATTCCTGACATTTGGGCAATACGGATGCACCTGGATTGACAATTGAAGAAAACATGATAAAATAAAGGTACATTGTATACAAAGTGCACGGGATGTGATAGTGATGAAGGAACTAAAGCTCAGGGCAATGGCCAAAATTAACCTTGGACTGGACGTACTGCGCAGGCGTGAGGACGGATACCACGAGCTGCGGATGATCATGCAGACGATCCGGCTTTACGACCAGATCCGGCTGCGGAAGCTGGAGCAGCCGGATATCCGGGTGAAAACCAATCTGTACTACCTGCCGGACAACCAGGACAACCTCGTCTATAAAGCCGCAAAGCTGCTGATGGATGAATGCGAAGTAAAGCGAGGCGTATTTATTGATCTGGAAAAGCATATTCCGGTGGCGGCAGGCCTGGCCGGAGGGAGCTCCGACGCGGCGGCAGTGATGGTGGGGGTCAACCGGATGTTTGAGCTTGGCCTGTCCACACAGCAGCTGATGGAGCGGGGCGTAAAAATCGGCGCAGATGTGCCGTACTGCATTATGCGGGGAACGGCTCTGGCTGAGGGGATCGGAGAACGGCTGACCCGGCTGCCCGCCATGCCCTCCTGCTATGTGCTGATTGCCAAGCCGCCGGTACGTGTTTCCACAAAGTTCGTCTACGGAAATCTGCGGGCAGATGAGCTGCAGGCGCATCCGGACATAGACGGGCAGCTGCGTGCCCTGGAGGAGGGCGACCTGTACGGCGTGGCCTCCCGGATGGGCAATGTGCTGGAGACGGTGACCATCGGGGCCTATCCGGTAATCGAGCAGATTAAGGATGAGATGAAACGCCTGGGTGCGGTAAACGCGATGATGAGCGGCAGCGGCCCGACGGTATTCGGATTGTTTGATCAGAAGGAAAAGGCGAAGCGCGCCTACGAGGTTCTGCGGGCGGGCGCGATGGCCAAGCAGGTATATCTGACCACGCTGTTCCACAAAGGAGGAAATCAGGATGAACAGTGACAGCTTCAAACTGGAGATGAACGAATATCTGCCCCTGCGGGACGTGGTATTCCAGACACTCAGACAGGCGATTCTGCGCGGAGAGCTGAATCCGGGGGAGCGCCTGATGGAGATACAGCTGGCGCAGCGGCTGGGAGTAAGCCGGACACCGGTGCGTGAGGCGATCCGAAAGCTGGAGCTGGAGGGGCTGGTGCTGATGATCCCCAGAAAGGGAGCTGTGGTTGCGGAGATTACCCGGACAGACCTGGAGGACGTGCTGGAGGTGCGCACCGCACTGGAGGAGCTGGCAGTGAAAAATGCCTGCAAGAATATCACCCAGGAGCAGCTGCAGAAGCTTTTCCGGGCTTCCAGGAGCTTCGAGCGTACCCTGGAGGGAGATGATCTGATTGCCCGGGCGGAGGCAGATATGAAGTTCCACGAAATCATTTATGACGCCACCAACAACCGG